>JBBRGY010000077.1:0-10458 GCA_038223495.1 Burkholderiales bacterium
GATCCAGATTTCGCAATCGGGCGGCTACCCAATCCGCATCCGCGACGTCGCTAAAGTTGAAGTCGCCGCCGCTGATGATCGTGGATTTCAGCGCTTCATGGGCAAAACGGCAGTCGGCTTTGGCATCATCCGTCAATCCACGGGCAATCCGCTGGAACTGTCTCAAGCGGCGCGCGCCGAGCTGCCAAAAATCGAAGAGACGTTGCCAAAGGGTATGAAAATCGAACTGAACTACGATAGCTCAGTGTTCATTGAGCAATCAATCAAGGCCGTGTTCTCGACCATTGGCGAGGCCGTGGTTTTGGTGGCTTTGGTGATCTTTTTCTTCCTGCGCAGCTTCCGCGCCACGCTCATTCCGCTGATGACCATTCCTGTCGCGCTGACGGGTGCGTTCTTCGTGATGTACGCATTTGGTTTCACGATTAACACACTGACTTTGCTCGCAATGGTGCTCGCGGTCGGCTTGGTGGTAGACGACGCGATCGTGGTGCTCGAAAACATCCATCGCCACATGGAAGACGGCATGGGGCGCATACAGGCAGCCATCGTCGGCACCCGCGAAATCGGCTTTGCCGTGGTCGCGATGACGATGTCGCTAGCGGCCGTGTTTGCACCGCTTTCGTTTGCCACAGGGCGCACCGGGCGGCTGTTCATCGAGTTTGCGCTGGCGCTTGCTGGGGCGGTCGTGGTGTCAGGCTTTGTAGCGCTGACGCTATCGCCCATGATGTGCTCGCTACTGCTCAAACACGAGACCAAGCACTCCACCGTCTACAACTGGATTGAGCGGGGTTTCAACGCGTTTACCGATGGCTACAAACGTCTGCTCATCGCGGCGCTCAACAACCGTCTGGTCATCGTACTGATCATGCTGATCGTCGCGGGTGCGGCCGCTGTTATGTTCAAGATGACCAAGACTGAGCTCACGCCGCTTGAGGACCGCGGGGTCATTTTCGGATTCGTCTCGGCACCCGAAGGCTCCACGTCTGACTATCTCATCAAGTACATCCAGCAAATTGAAAACATCTACAAAACTCTGCCGGAAACCAATGTTTACGGTGGCAACGGTGGCTACCCGTACGTGTCTGACGGCACAGCACTATTGCGACTGAAAGACTGGAACGAACGCACGCGTTCGCAGGCAGAGGTTGCCAAAGAATTAATTCCCAAATTTCAAAGCCTCGCCGGTGTGCAAGCGTTTCCGTCGCAACCGGGCTCGCTCGGGCAAAGCCCACGCGCGAAGCCAATCGAGTTCGTGATTCTTGCGGCTGTTCCTTATGACCAGATGCAGGGCTTCGTCCAGCGCATGCAGGCTGAGATGCAAAAGAATCCCGGCTTCGTCAACATCGATACTGATTTGCGCATGAATACGCCCGAGCTACGCGTTCGCGTTAATCGCGACAAAGTGCTCGACGTGGGTGCCAACGTTGACGTCGTCGGCCGCACGCTGGAGAGCTCGCTCGGCGGTCGTCTGGTAACGCGGTTCAAAAAAGACGGCGAACAATACGACGTAATCGTTCAGGTAGCGCGCGATGGCCGTGACACACCGGAACGCATTAGCGAAATTTACGTTCGCAACCGCACGGGCGACATGGTGCAGTTATCCAACCTCGTTACCGTCCGCGAAGGCGTGAGCCCGCGCGGCATCGCGCACTTCCAGCGCGTTCGTGCAGCCACGGTCAACGCCAATCTCGCCCCCGGATACACGCAGGGTGACGCGCTTAAATACATGGATGAAGCCGCCAAGCGCGTCTTACCGGCCAATGTGCAAACGGATTTATCGGGTCAGTCGCGCGAATTCCGCGATTCATCGAGTGACATTTATTTTGTGTTTTTGCTTGCACTCGGATTCATATATCTCGTGCTCGCTGCGCAGTTCGAAAGCTTCGTTGATCCGTTTGTGATCATGCTCACCGTGCCATTGTCGATGGCTGGAGCATTGCTTGCGTTGCAACTGACGGGCAACACGCTCAATATTTACAGTCAGATTGGATTGATAACGCTCGTAGGTTTGATCACCAAACACGGCATTTTGATCGTGGAGTTCACCAATCAACTACGTGATCAGGGCCGCAGCGTGCGGGACGCCGTGGTTGAGGCGTGCGTATTGCGCTTGCGTCCAATTTTGATGACGACCGGCGCGATGGTGCTCGGCGCGATTCCGCTGGCACGCGCCGTTGGTGCGGGTGCCGAGAGTCGCCAAGTGATCGGTTGGGTGATCGTCGGCGGGCTCATGCTTGGAACGTTGCTGACGCTATTCGTCGTGCCCACCGCCTACACCTTGTTGGCGCGCGAAGGTCGAGGCGTACGTGATCGGGAAGTCGAAAAAGCCCAGCAACAAGCGGCGCAAGACGCTCATCCCGCGCCGATGGCGGGCGAATAGGCAGCACGCTAACGGCCGTTTTTGGGTTAAGCTAGTGGCATGGACGCTGGCATATCTGTTAGAAAACTCACCCAAACCGACGGCGGCACGTACCGCGCGCTGATGCTGCGCGGCTACAGTGAACACGACACGGCGTTCACTTCAACGTTTGAAGAGCGCGCGACCAAGCAGGTCGAGTGGTGGACGCGTCGCCTGCAAGACCCGACCACGGCTACGCTCGGTGCGTTTGATGCTGGCGATTCGCTGATTGGTACGGTTCGGCTGGAAACGTATCAACGCACGAGAGAGCGCCACAAAGTGACGCTGACCGCGATGTACGTCATGAAGGATCATGCTAGCACCGGCGTCGGGCGCAAACTTCTCGACGAAGCGCTGGTTGAATCGCGCCGCTTCAATGGCATTGAGATCATCAATCTCACAGTCACCGCCGATAATTTGCCAGCGATTCGCCTGTATTCGAAGGTCGGATTTCAAACCTTTGGTCGGGAGATTCGTGCGGTCAAGACACCCGGTGCCTATCTCGACAAGCTGCACATGTGGCGGCCGGTCAGCGCGGACTACGTGACGCAGAGTTGACCCGTTAGGGAGCGGCAGGCGCCCTCAAATGGCGATGCTTCGGCCGCCGTCTACGTTAATCGTTTGCCCCGTTACAAAATCTGCGTCGCACACCAAATATTTCACAGCTTCTGCGATTTGCGCTACGCCGCCTTCGCGTTTGAGCGGCACATGCTCAAGGATGCGCGATTTTTCCGACTCAGAAATCTGACCATCATCGGGCCATTCAATAGGGCCCGGCGCGACCGCATTGACGCGAACTTCCGGGGCGAGATCGCCCGCCAGCGCTGCGGTTAGTCCTCGGAGCCCAGCCTTCGCAATGTTGTAGACCACGTAGCCCGCCATCGGTCGCTCGGCATGAATATCAGTGATGTTGACAATCGAGCCGTGTGTACGCTTCAAATGCGGTGCTGCGGCTTGCGACAGAAACAGCGGCGCCTGCAGGTTGCTGCCCATCAACTGTGTCCAGTCATCCAACGTCACTGCACCAACGGCAGTCGGATAAAAAGTGGACGCGTTGTTCACCAGTGCATCGAGTTGTCCGAACTTGGCGATGACCTGCTCAACCAGCTTCGGAATGGCTTGCAGATCCAGCAAGTCAGCCTTAAGCGTGGTCGCGCTTTCAGCACGCACTTCGTTGAGCGATGCGGCTAGGGCAGCGGCAGCGTCCCCCGATGCGCGATAATGAATCGCCACGCGCCAGCCCTCAAGGTGCAGGCGCCGCACGATGGCGGCCCCTACGCGCTTGCCGCCACCAGTCACCAAAACCACTGGACTATTCAGATTTTTTGCTGCGGTTGTCATGACCGGACGCTCCACCGATATGCCTGATCCAATCGAAGCTGGTTTGCCAACCCCAACGCCCGAAGCCGAAGCGCACAGCGCCCGTGTTCAAACGCATCTTCACGCGCTAATCGCATCCGCACCGCAGTCAAACAACTCATCGCAACAACCATCGATTTCATTCGCTGATTTTATGCGGGACGCGCTCTACGCGCCGGGACTTGGGTATTACGCAGCGGGCGCAACCAAGCTGGGAGCGACCGGTGATTTCGTGACTGCACCCGAGATGTCGTCGTTCTTCGGAGCCGCGCTTGCGGATATTTTCGCGCCAATCAATGTTGAAAGCGTTCTTGAACTAGGCGCTGGTTCGGGCAAATTGGCACGTGATTTTCTTCAATATTCATCGGACGCCACGAAGTACAGCATTCTCGACATCAGCGCCGATTTGCGCGAACGTCAGATGAACGTTCTAGCAGGCCACGCGGTTAATTGGCTCGATGCCTTGCCGGAGAAAATTTATGGTCTCGTACTCGCCAACGAAGTGCTAGACGCTGTTCCGTGTGAAATCGTGCGTTTCAATAATGCGCATTACGAACAAGCGCGCATTTGCACAATAGATGACACATTTGCGTGGGTCTGGCGTCCGCTGCTCACTGGTTCATTGCTTGACGCTGCAAAGCAACGCATTCCGCCCGTCGAGGGCTACACGAGCGAAATCAATCTGGAAGCCGAAGCGTTGGTTGCAACGCTCGCAGAACGCCTCGTCGATGGCGCACTCTGCTTTATTGACTACGGTTTTCCGCAACGAGAATATTACGTCCCGGACCGTAGCGCTGGAACCTTAACGTGCCACTATCAACATCGCGTGCACTTCGATCCACTGAAGCTCGCAGGCTTGCAAGACGTCACCGCTCATGTGGACTTCACGGCGATGGCGGTGGCCGCGGTAGATGCAGGCGCAAGCGTCATTTGCTACGCCACACAAGCGCATTTCCTATTGCAAGCGGGCCTACTCAAGCGAGTTGAAAATGCAAAATTTGCGAATGACACTGATCGGATCAAAACCCTCGGTGCCATTCAAAAATTGCTGTCGCCCACCGAAATGGGCGAGTTATTCAAAGTGCTGATCGTCGGCAAAGGCAGCGCGATTAGCGCGCTCGCTCCGCTTGCTGATATCGACCAAAGCTATCGTCTCTGAGAAGCCGGCTTACCCTCGTGATGAGACGTATTTTTGCATCCGTGGCTTGAGCGGTGTGGCCAGAAGGGACGCATGCAAATCTCGCATGTCGGCGTCCGCAGTATCTGTTTGCAACAGTCGCTTTAGCTGCGCATAGGCTTTATCGGGCAGTTTGGCGTTGGTCGCAGCGATCTCGTCTACGCGGCGCGACCACGTGACCGGATCGGCAATTTCGGTGATGAATTGCTGCGCCAACGCAAGCTCAGTGTCAATGACAAGTGCGTCACGCAAAAACACGAAGGCACGTTCTGCGCCGACGCGTTGCGCGGTGCGCCGCGTGCCGAGCGCGAGGCCCATGCGCCAGCCCGGCATGCGGAACTTTGTGCCGGGTGCTGCCAAACGATAGTCACAAGCAGCTGCCAGATCGAAGCCCGCGCCATAAGCGCCGCCATGAATGAGCGCAATCGTGGCAAACGGTGCGTAGTAAATCGATTGCAGCATGCGCTCAAGATCAAGAAGACGCGGGATGAGCGTTTCATCGGTCTCAGTCTCAATAGCCGAAAGATCAAAGCCACCGCAGAAATTACTACCGTTACCGCAGATCGTGAACACCGTCGTGCCGTCGGTTTTTGCTGCGTCAATCGCGGCCTGTAGCGCGGCGACGAGTGGCGCGGCAAGCGCGTTGGCTTTATCGGGCCGGTTGAGCGTGAGCGCAGTGTGCGTGCCGCTCCGAGTGATTTCTAAAACGAGTGTCATCGTGCACCGATCCAAGGTGTCGCATTGGCGTATCCCGAGACCATCGGTTGCGGCATCTTTTTCGCTTCGTCCCAATACTGGCGATGAACGCGCCCAATATCGGCACCGTAAACGTGAATGCTGACACTGGTTTCGCCCGCGACGGCGTTGCTAACTTTGTGCCAGTCGCCAATCGTTGGCGACACGCGGTCGACGTCGCCGCGTGGCAGACGATGTTGGTGCATCACCTGCATCGAGCCCATGCCGGGCGCGGGATATTCTTCACACTGCTCGGCACCGCGCAGTACGCCTACGAGACCCCAAACCGTATGGTTGTGAACGGGGGTACCCTGGCCGGGTGCCCACACGAAGCTGCTAACGCTGTAACGCGCTTTTGGATCGATGTAGAGCGCGTAGCTTTGATAGCGCTCGGCGACAGGTTTGGCGAATTCCGGCGGAAGCCAGTCATCGTGAGCGAGTAACGCTTTAAGGGCCCCCTCACCTTCGTCAAGCACTGTCGGCTCATGCGATGTGCGCTCTACGATGCTGTCCATCGCCGCGAGAAAATTCAAAAATCGTGGTGTGTTCATGGCTTCGATTGTAGGAGCCGCACCTACATTGTCGGTGGCACGCTGCCCTTGGGCCACAAAACCCACATCTGCGCGTTTTGTTTCATGCGACCGGCCTGTTCGCCCGCCTTCAGCCCCGTGCCCCAGTAAAAGTCAGCGCGCACCACGCCGCGAATCGCGCCACCCGTGTCCTGTGCAAACATGAGGCGATTGAGTGGCACCAACGCATTCGGATAGGTCGTGGCAAGGTACACGACCGAGCCAAGCGGGATGAATCGAGTGTCGACTGCAATTGAGCGTTCTGCTGTGAGCGGCACACCGAGGGAGCCGACCGGCCCTGCCGCTGTCGCGTCGATCTCGCGGAAGAAAATATAGCTCGCGTTCTCATTCAACAGCGCCGTCGCTTTGGTTGGATTGCGTGCGATCCAGCCCTTGATGCCCTGCATGCTGACTTCCTCCAGCTTCATCTCGCCGCGATCCGCCAAGATACGCCCGATGCCCCGGAATGGATAGCCGTTCTGGTCGGCGTAGCCTACGCGCATGCGTGTTGAGCTTGCTAGCGCCCGTGAAGATGTTTCGGTCAATTCGATAAGGCCCGAACCTTGAATCTGCAGGAAGAACGCTTCGACCACGTCGTCCACCCAGACGAGCGGCTTAAAAAGCGATGGATCAGCTTCAATTTGCGCGCGGTCGTAATACGGAACGACGCGTTTGCCTTGTGGCGAATCCACCAGACGACCCCGCACACGTTTGCCTTTCAACTCTGGATAAAGTTCGCCGAGATCAACAACCAGCAAATCATCTGGACGGGCGAACAAAGGCACGTTAAAGCGCGCAGTTTTGGTGCGTGATCCCTTCAACAGGGGCTCGTAGTAACCCGTAATCAGGCCGCGATCATCGGCATCAGCACGAGTCAGTTGGTACGGAACAAACTCGCTTTCCAAAAACTTACGCTGCGAATACACCTCGCCCACAAACGGAAAACGTGAACAGGCGCTGATCCATTCCGGTTTGCTACGCAGACCCTTGCAATTTTCCGCAAACGCCAAGCGTACATCGCGCAGGTCATCGGCGCGCCACCCCGGCAAATCCGTAAATTGCGCGGGCGTCCAGCGCGCCTTGGGTTCTGCGGGCAACGCGGCTACTACAGTCGGCGGCAATACGGCAGGAAGGGACGGCGGTTTGGTGACCACAACCGGCAGCGGAGGCACGGAATTCGCGGGAGGCGCAGGCAGCGGTTGCACTGTACCGCAGCCTGTTACCGCGAGCGCAACTAAAATCGACGCACCTAGTGATGCAGTGATGCGGAAAACAGTTGCCATGATCGAAAGCGGAATGTGGATTTTTTTGGTCGAAGCGGCAGTCGCAGGTAGCCTATTTATCGGACTAATCTGGTGGGTCGTCAAAGGCACCGGAGAGCGTGATCGCAAGTTAAAAGAATTCGACGATAAAGCGCGAACCGATGCGCAAGCGGTTGCGACCCTAGCGAACAAATCGAATAAAACAGACAACAGTTAGTGCAGAACGCGCTTCGCTGAAAGCGTGAATCGCGGAATTGGCGCCTCAAACTTCACGCCGTCCTCGGCCACAAATTGATAGCTGCCGTGCATCGTGCCGACTGGCGTTTTGAACTGCGAGCCGCTTGTGTATTCGAACGACTCACCCGGCGCGATCATGGGCTGTTTGCCGATCACGCCCGCGCCGCGAACCTCTTCCACCTTGTCGTTACCGTCGGTGATGATCCAGTGCCGCGAGATCAGTTGCACCGAGGCCTCGCCGTCGTTGACGATGCTGATGTGATACGCGAAGGTATAAACATCGTTGGCGGGATCGCTCTGATCGGCCAAGTAAAATGGCGTCGGATCAACCTTGATGCTGTAGCGGTTCACTGGCATTTGGCCTAAGCGCACGTGGCGTCGTTCTTTTGGAGTCTGCATTGTCGCCCATCTCTAGTTCGTCACGAAGCTACAAAATAGCCCCTTCGATTTTGTCGGCTGATTTCGCGCGGCTCGGCGACGAAGTTCGCGCCGTGATCGCCGCAGGTGCTGATCTCATTCATTTCGACGTGATGGACAACCATTACGTTCCCAATCTCACCATCGGCCCGATGGTTTGCGCTGCGATCAAACCGCATGTTGGCAATACGCCAATTGACGTGCATCTGATGGTGAAGCCGGTTGACGCCATCATCCCGGAATTCGCAAAAGCCGGGGCCAATATCATCAGCTTTCACCCAGAAGCGAGTGAACACGTTGATCGCACCATCGCACTCATTCGTGAATGCGGTTGCAAGCCGGGCCTCGTATTCAATCCGGCGACGCCACTGACGTACCTCGACTACACGCTGGACAAACTTGATTTGGTGCTCATCATGAGCGTCAACCCAGGTTTCGGCGGACAGAAGTTCATTGATAGCGTGCTGCCAAAGATCGCGGAAGTCCGACGACGAATTGATGCTTCGGGTCGCGACGTGCTTCTAGAAGTTGACGGAGGCATAAAAATCGACAACATCGCCAAAGTAGCGGCTGCTGGGGCCGACACTTTTGTCGCGGGTAGCGCGATTTACGGCACGAAAGACTATGCGGCAGCTATCAGCGCAATGCGAGAAGAACTGGGCTGACGTTCATTCATATCGGCCGACTATCTGCGCTTAAGCGTCAGAAAATACGTTACCGTACCAACAACTCTTACCGGCAGCGCCCCTCTCACCGCGCTGCACGGCGCTCGTGCATGCAACGGCTGGTCCGCATCGAAGGCAAGCACCACCTGCCCGTTGTTGCCACACTGGATGATGTGCTGCGGCTGGCTGGGAACGACGACTCAAGGAAGGCGAGCATAGGTCGCTGATTGGCCTAACATTGCCGCAATTCAACGAAGGAGCAAATTATGTTTAGTCATGTAATGGTCGGTGTTAACGATCTTGAAGTATCCAGAAAGTTCTACGATGCGGTGCTCGGCACGGTAGGTGTCGCACCAGGCGCTGCTAACAAAAACCGATATTTCTACCGCAGCCCGACCGGTAGCTTTGGAATCACGACGCCGATCAACGGCGAACCTGCGACGCACGGCAATGGCAGCACCTTCGGCTTCAATATGACATCCACCGAACAGGTGGACGCGTTCCACGCGGCAGGCATAGCTAACGGTGGCACAACCTGCGAAGATCCCCCAGGGTTTCGTGACGGCGCGGCGGGCAAGCTCTACCTCGCGTATCTTCGTGACCCCGATGGCAACAAGCTCTGCGGGCTGTACCGCCCTGCAAAGTAAGCGCGGGATACAAGGCGGCGATTAATCCGAATCGCCGTCTAGCTTCTGAGCTTGTATCCGGTTTTGAACACCCACCAAACGAAGGTCAGGCAGATGATGAGAAAGGCGAACGTTACGCCGACACTCACGGCGATCTGCACATCTGCGACCCCGTAAAAAGCCCAGCGAAATCCACTGATCAGGTAAACGACCGGGTTGAACAGTGTGACCTTTTGCCATAGGGGTGGCAGCATATTGATCGAGTAAAACGCGCCTCCGAGAAAGGTCAGCGGCGTGACGATCAACATCGGCACCACTTGCAGTTTCTGAAAATTATCCGCCCACAATCCGATAATGAAACCGAACAGGCTAAAAGTAACCGCCGTCAACAGCAGTATTGCAATCAGCCAGAATGGGTGCGCGATTTCGTACGGCACAAACAAACGCGCAGTGCCCATGATCAGCAGCCCCAGCATGACCGATTTGGTGGCCGCTGCACCAATGTATCCAAGCAACACCTCCACCCAGGACACTGGCGACGACAGCAATTCGTAGATGGTGCCCGCCCACTTCGGCATAAATATCCCGAACGACGCATTCGAAATACTCTCGTTCAGCAGCGACAGCATCACCAGCCCTGGAATGATGAAGGCACCGTAGCTGATGTTGTCGATGTCGCCCATGCGCGATCCGATGGCTTTTCCGAACACGATGAAGTACAGCGATGTCGTCAGCACGGGCGCTGCAATGCTTTGCATCACAGTGCGGAAGGTGCGCGCCATCTCAAATCGGTAGATTGCGCGAATGCCGTGCAGGTTCATACCAGCGCCTCTTTGGGTTGATGCACGAGGCTTACAAAAATATCCTCTAGTGAACTTTCGCTAGAGCGCAAATCCTTGAAGTCGATGCCGTGTTCGCCAAGCGCGCGCAACAACGCTGCGATGCCCGTTTCTTCTTTCTGCGTGTCAAAGCTGTAAACCAGCGTGTGACCTTCTTCTGTGAGATCGAGCGAC
>JBBRGY010000078.1:0-10447 GCA_038223495.1 Burkholderiales bacterium
CGACGATAGCAACGCTCCGTTCTACAAATGGTTTGCCGACGGCGAACTCAACGCTTCCTACAACTGCCTTGATCGCCACATCAGTACGCCGACCGAGGACAAAGTCGCCATCATTTTTGAGGCGGATGACGGCAAAGTCACCGAGATTACCTACGGCGATCTGTATTCCCGTGTGTGCCGTTTTGCCAGCGGACTGAAGCTCCTCGGCTACAAAAAAGGCGACCGCTCGATCATCTACATGCCGATGTCGATTGAGGCGGTGATCGCGATGCAGGCTTGCGCGCGGCTCGGCATTATTCATTCGGTGGTATTCGGCGGTTTCTCTGCCAAAAGCTTGCATGAGCGCATCGTTGACATCGGCGCATCGCTCGTGATTGCGGCAGATGAGCAGATGCGCGGCGGCAAGGCCATCACGCTGAAACCCGCTGTGGACGAGGCGTTCACGATGGGCGGCTGTGAGGCAGTGCGGCACGTGGTCGTCTACAAACGCACTGGAGGCAATGTCGCCTCCGGCCCGCGCGACATCGATTGGGCCAAGGTCGAAGGCGGTTCGTCGGATGAATGCCCGCCGGTGATGGTCAACGCCGAGCATCCCTTGTTTGTGCTGTACACGTCAGGTTCGACGGGCAAACCGAAAGGGGTCCAGCACGCCACGGGCGGCTACCTGCTGCAGGCGCTGCTTACGATGAAGTGGGTCTTCGACATCAAGCCAAACGACGTTTTCTGGTGCACCGCCGACGTCGGCTGGGTGACCGGTCACACGTATGTTGCGTACGGTCCACTGGCAGCGGGCGCAACGCAAATTATCTTTGAAGGCGTGCCGACTTTCCCGAATGCTGGGCGTTTCTGGAGTATGATCCAGAAGCACAAATGCAGCATTTTCTACACCGCGCCGACGGCGATTCGCTCGCTGATTAAGGCTGCCGAGACCGCACCCGATTTCGCGCCTGGCAAATACGATCTGACGTCGCTGCGTCTTTTGGGCTCTGTCGGCGAGCCGATCAATCCCGAGGCATGGATGTGGTACTACAAAAACATCGGTGGCGAGCGCTGCCCGATTGTTGACACGTTCTGGCAAACCGAAACCGGTGGTCACATGATCACGCCGCTGCCTGGCGTCACGCCGCTGGTGCCGGGTTCGTGCACACAACCGCTGCCCGGTATTGAGGCTGCCATTGTCGATGAGTCTGGTGGCGATGTGGCCAACGGACAGGGTGGAATTCTGGTCATCAAGAAGCCGTGGCCATCGATGATTCGCACGATTTGGAATGATCCGGATCGCTTCGTGAAGTCGTATTTCCCCCCGGAACTCAAAGGCTACTACCTCGCGGGCGATGGCGCGGTGAGAGACTCAGTGACCGGCAATTTCCGGATTACGGGCCGCATCGACGACGTCCTTAACGTGTCCGGTCATCGCCTTGGAACCATGGAAATTGAATCGGCGCTGGTCTCGAATCCACTGGTCGCTGAAGCCGCCGTCGTGGGGCGTCCTGACGACACGACTGGCGAGGCAGTTTCTGCGTTCGTCGTGCTTAAAGGCCCGCGTCCCGTTGATGCAGCGGCGGCGCAAAAGCTGGCGAAAGAATTGCGCGATTGGGTCGGCAAGGAAATTGGGCCGATCGCTAAGCCGAAGGACATTCGCTTCGGGGACAACTTGCCGAAAACGCGCTCCGGCAAGATCATGCGCCGCCTGTTGCGCTCGCTGGCCAAAGGCGACGAAATTACGCAGGACATTTCCACGCTGGAAAACCCGGCAATTCTTGAGCAACTCAAACAGAGTCTGTAACTGCGTGTAGCACGGGTGCGTGCATCCGGGCTCAGTGCGTAGCTGCGCTCGTGCATACTTCGCCGGATTCGATTTCGGCGCGCAGAAATGGCAGCTTTTCTTGCAGTTGTACACAACATGGTGATGCTGGTCGGCATCCTGTACATGGCTCAGTTGTTGGTGGGTTTGTTCAATTGGCCTGCGCGCCAGAACAACGTGGTGTATCGCATGTTCCGTTTTCTGACGTCGCCTGTGACGAAGGCGGCGCGCGCAATTACGCCGGACAAGGTCGCCGACAAGCATGTGCCGATCATCGCGTTCGGGCTCCTTTTCTGGCTCTACATCATGCTGATCGCGCTCAGGCTGTACGAGAAGCGTCCCGAGTTGTTCCAGTAGCTAGCAGAATGCCACTCATTGTGCAATCGGCGCGTGCCTGGTACTTGACGCAGCTCGCGGCCATCGCGCAGTTGTTCAAACATAGGGACGCTGCTATCGCGTACTACGACAAAATTCTGGTTCAGCAACCGCGACACTCGCTCACTCTGTCTCGCGTCGCTTTTCTGCATCACGAAGCCGGTGACCGAGCGCGCGCCATCGCTGATTTTGAGCGTGTAGTCGCGATCAATCCGAAAGACGCGAACAGCTGGTTCAATTTAGGGTTTTTGCGGCAGGAAGCAGGCGATCATGTGGCCGCAATTGTGGCGTTTGAGCGCACCACTTCGCTCAATGAAACGCATGATCGCGCGTGGTACGGCAACGCGCTATCGCTGATCGCGCTTGACCAACACAGCGACGCGATTCTTCCGCTAAAAAAGAATGTCACGCTACAACCGATGAGCCCGTATGGCCATATGGCGCTGGCGCGGGTGTATTTCAAATTGGGAGAGCTTGAACGCTGTGAAAAGACAATGCTTCGACTGAAGGCGTTTGATCCGAAGAGCGCGGTGGTGCTAGAGGACGAGACGGGGATTCGCGTCGGCATTGATCGCTGGTGGACACACTAATTCCCGCTGACGGCGGCTGGGCCACGTGCCAATGCTTGAATAGGTTGGAAAGATCATTGCACTGCAGTCGGGAAAGTTTGGGTGCATAGGGCTGCACCTCATTGACGAATAAGAAAAGTCAGATACGCTTTGTAAGCTTATAGTCAGCTTGGAAATCGGAGTCCAAGGGCCGGGAGGCTTGACAGGTGCGCAAAAACTGAGGGGGACACGTGCAATTGACCGAAAGGCACAAGGAATACTGGAGCCGAAATCTCAGAATTTCGGCTGTTTTGTTGGGCATCTGGTTCGTCGTGACCTTCGTCGTGAGTTACTACGCCCGCGAATTTTTCAGCTTCACGTTTTTTGGTTGGCCTTTCTCGTTCTGGATGGGCGCGCAGGGTGCGCTGATCATCTACGTCATCCTCGTCTGGTATTACGCGCGTTACATGAACAGACTTGACCATGACTATGGCGTTGACGAGGACGAGGACGAATGAGCTCCGTAAATGCGCAAAGGGCGTTTACTGCGCAGCTGAAGAAGGTCTACACCTGGTACACCGGCGGTTTCCTGTTCTTTCTGGTTGCTCTCGCAATTCTTGAGCAGTTGGGCATGCCACGCGCCTGGATTGGCTACACGTTTTTGCTCGCCACCGTCGTTCTGTACGCGGCGATTGGCGTGATGAGCCGAACCTCGGATGCATCCGAATATTACGTCGCGGGACGACGCGTTCCCGCCGTGTTCAACGGCATGGCGACAGGTGCGGACTGGATGTCGGCCGCGTCGTTTATCGGTCTGGCTGGAACGCTCTATTTGCAGGGTTATTCTGGCCTCGCTTTCATCATGGGTTGGACTGGTGGATATGTGCTGGTGGCGCTGTTCCTTGCTCCCTACTTGCGCAAATTTGGGCAATTCACGATTCCTGACTTTTTGGGCGCGCGATATGGCGGAAATACGGCGCGATTCGTCGGTGTCGTCATCGCGATTCTGTGTTCGTTTGTTTATGTGGTGGCGCAGATTTACGGCGTGGGTTTGATCACCGCGCGCTTGAGTGGTCTGTCGTTCGAAGTGGGTGTATTTGTCGGCCTTGCAGGCATTCTGGTGTGCTCGTTTCTGGGCGGTATGCGCGCCGTCACGTGGACGCAAGTTTCGCAGTACATCATTCTGATCGTGGCCTATATGATCCCGGTCGTCTGGTTATCGGTGAAACACACCCACATACCATTGCCACAATTTGTGTACGGATCGGTGCTCGAAAAAGTTACCGCGCGCGAAGAGCAATTGCTGAAAGACCCCAGAGAGCTTGAGGTTCGAAGAATCTTCGCTGATCGCGCCGCCTCCGCCGAAATTAAACTGAAAGGCTTGCCGGGCTCATTTGACAGTGGCAAGGCTGCCGTTCAGAAAGTGCTTGCAGAGGCCAAAGCGATCAATGCGCCCGATGATCAGTTGGCAGCAGCGCAAAAAGCGATCGATACTTATCCGAAGGATGTTGCTGCGGCCAAAATCGTCTGGACTAAAGATGCTGGCGTGAAGGGCCGTGCCGCTGCGCCGATGCGGCATGGCGAGGCTTTTCCGGCTGACAACGAAAAAGCGCGCGACATCGCTCGCAAGAACTTTCTCGCGCTGATCTTTTGCCTGATGGTGGGTACGGCTGCATTGCCACACATTCTGATGCGCTACTACACCACGCCCAGCGTCAAGGCTGCACGCGATTCGGTGTTCTGGTCGCTGTTCTTTATCTTCCTTTTGTACTTCACGGCGCCAGCGCTGGCGGTGCTCGTGAAGTTCGATATATACACGTTGTTGGTGGGCAGTGAGTTCGCAAAACTTCCGGCGTGGGTGAACTCGTGGCAACGCGTCGATCCTAGCTTGCTCTCAATTGTTGACGTGAACAAAGACGGCATCGTGCAACTCGCTGAAATTGCAATTGGTGGCGATATTGTGGTGCTGGCAACACCAGAAATTGCAGGGTTGCCGTACGTGATTTCGGGGCTCGTCGCGGCGGGTGGTCTGGCCGCCGCGCTATCGACGGCGGACGGATTGTTGCTCACGATTGCGAACGCGTTGTCGCACGATCTGTATTACAAAATGGTCAACCCAAATGCGTCAACGTCAACGCGAATTGCGGTGTCGAAAGCATTGCTGCTGGTCGTCGCGATCTTTGCGGCGTACGTGGCGTCGCTGAAGGCTGCCGATATTCTGTTTCTCGTCTCTGCGGCTTTTTCGCTGGCAGCGGGCGGTTTTTTCCCGGCGCTGGTTCTCGGCATCTTCTGGAAGCGCGCGACCGGTATCGCTGCAATTCTTGGCATGATTGCTGGCGTAAGCGTCACGTTCTATTACATGGCCACCACCCAACCCTGGATGCGCGGGCTGTTTCATGTGACCAGTCCGATTGCCGACAATATGTGGTGGGACATTTCGCCGATTTCGGCGGGCCTTTTTGGCGTGCCGCTTGGCTTTGTGGTCATCATCCTTGTCAGTCTGGTGACGCCTGCGCCGAGGCGTGAAGTTCAGGAGCTGGTTGAGCATGTGCGCTATCCACGCATTAAGGGCGACACTTTGAACACTACTTCAATGTAAGTGCTTTGTGCCGATGGGTCGCCATGTCCAGCGCGCTGGACGTGGCGCACAACAAAAAGCCCGCCAATGTGGCGGGCTTTTTCATTGAGAACGCAGTCGAGCGTTAAGTCGTTGCCGGATCTGTTGCCTTGAACGAAGGGCGCGCTGACAATTTTTTGTAGAGTCGCGCCAAGCTCGGGTGCGCAGTTTCCCACGTGATGTCGGGGTAGCGAAATTTGAGATATCCCAACGCACACCCCGCTGCAATGTCCGCCAGACTCAACGCGTTGCCGACACAAAATTCACGATCACCGAGCTCGCGCGCCATCTCATCGATACACGCGCCAACTTTGTCTCGCTGACGAGCGATTTGTTTTGCGCTTGATTCATTTTGGTCCGGCCTGCCAGCTTCCAGTCGTGCCAGTATCGCCGCGTCGCACAAACCGTCAGTAATTGCCTCCCAACGCTTGACCGCAATGCGATCACGGGAGGTGTCAGGAATCAACCGGTGCACCGGCGACACGCCGTCCAAAAACTCAACAATCACCCGCGAATCGAAGAGGCTGGTGCCGTCGTCCATGATGAGCGCGGGCACTTTGCCGAGTGGGTTAGCGCGGGCGAGATCAGGGTTTGGCTTCCACGGATCGGCGATTTCAAGTTCCAGCTCAAGCTTCTTTTCGGCGGCAACGATGCGCACTTTTCGGGCGAAGGGGCTGGTGGGGGAATGGAGCAGTTTCATGACAAGTCTTTTATGTTTTCTCCGGTGAATCTAGCACGTTCAAGCGACCCCGCAAACGAAAACCGACCAGCGTTGATAATACGGGCCGAAGCTTCTACTATTTTGGAGAATCTAGGTTAATTCCTAGCGTTCGCCGCTTTTCATTTGCCTCCGACTATTTTTCGACACGCACGATACGTATGCCAACTTTCGACAGTCTTACCGCCATTTCTCCGCTTGACGGACGCTACCAACGTAAAGTGTCGGCGCTGTCTGATGCGTTCAGCGAGTACGCGCTCACCCGCGAGCGTGTGCGTGTCGAATTTGCGTGGTTGAAATCACTTGCAGCGCATCCCGGTATAGACGAATTGCCACCGCTCTCGACTTCAGCGGTTGCGTTTCTGGATGGTTTAGTCGGGAAGTTTTCCGTCGATGACGCCGCCGCTGTGAAAGCGATTGAAGCGACGACCAATCACGATGTAAAAGCCGTTGAGTACTGGATCAAGGACAAATGCAAGGCGCTGCCTGAGCTCGCGCCGCACGGCGAATTTGTGCATTTTGCGTGCACTTCCGAGGACATTAACAACGTTTCGCATGCATTGATGTTGCGGCGCGGTGTTCACGGCGTATTGTTGCCGCAGCTTGATGCGCTGATCGCCGGACTCGTTAAAGTCGCGATCAATACCGCCGAAATGCCCATGCTCTCGCGGACCCACGGTCAAGCCGCGACGCCCACCACGATGGGTAAGGAAATGGCGCTGTTTGTGGATCGCCTGCGCCACGCGCGCACAAAAATTTCTGAAGTGCCGCTGCGCGCCAAGATGAACGGTGCAGTGGGCAATTACAACGCGCATCTGTCCGCGTATCCGAATGTTGATTGGCCGGCGATTTCGAAGCAGACCATTGAATCGCTCGGATTGACGTGGCAACCGATGAGCGCGCAGATTGAGCCGCATGATTACATGGCGGAATTGTTCGACGCGGTCGCTCGCGTGAACACCATCCTGATCGATTTTTGCCGCGATACGTGGGGCTACATTTCGCTTGGATTCTTCAAGCAGCGGTTGAAGGACGGCGAGGTCGGCTCAAGCACCATGCCGCACAAAGTCAACCCGATTGATTTTGAAAATGCCGAGGGCAATTTCGGTCTCGCCAATGCGCTGTTGCGACATTTGGCCGAGAAACTGCCAATCTCGCGATGGCAGCGCGATTTGACCGATTCCACCGTGTTGCGCACCATGGGTGTGGCCGTGGGCTACAGTCTGCTCGGCGTCAGTTCGGCGATGCAGGGCGTTGGCAAACTCGAAGTGAATGCGGATTCGATGCTCGCGGATTTAAACGCCAATTGGGAAGTGCTCGCCGAGCCGATCCAGACGGTGATGCGGCGTTACGGCGTCGAAGGTGCGTACGAGCAATTGAAGGCGTTGACGCGTGGTCAACGCATTACGCCCGAGGCGATGTCAGCGTTCATCGCGACGTTGCAAATTCCGGTTGAAGCGCGCGCACAGTTGGCCGTGCTCACGCCCGCACGATACGTCGGGCTGGCAGCACAATTGGCCAAGCGTTACGCGGTGTAATTTCGGATCAGCTTTCCGCTGAACGTCATATTTCACAGGGGCTAGGCCGCGTTTTTATAGAAAATCGACTTATAACAAAACGCTCAGATAGCCCCTGATCAGACGGCGTTATACGAAAAAGCTGTTCTCAAAATCATGCTCTCAAAACGCACTTTGCGTGCTATTCGAGTGCCGTTTGATTGCCGTTTATGCCACACATATCGCTCGCTGATATTCAGCAGAAACGAGCGGGTTGACGCCACTTCTTTTGTGCGATTCTCACCCTAGAATCAGCGATGAAACGGGTCACGCACTGATCCCGTCAAATCACTCGGAGAAGGGTACCCATGCACATTCGAACGTCCCGGTTCGTAGCCATTGTCTTCACATTTGCGCTTGCAAACTTTTCGGTGGCGCAAACGCCAGCGAGCCCACATCTCGCGCGCAATCTGGCTGCACAGTGCGCCAACTGTCACGGCACCAACGGCAAGAGCGTGACCGAAGTGGCGTCGCTCGCCGGACAACCCGCGAACGTGATCGCGCAAAAGATGAAAGATTTTCAGGATGGCAAAACGCCGGCCACCATCATGCAGCAGCTCGCCAAGGGCTACAGCGACGATCAGATCGCGCTGATGGCCGATTACTTTTCCAAACAAGCGAAATAGGCGGAGGATGTTTATGAACCCAATTAATCGTCGTGACTTCGCAATATCCGTGGGCGCGCTCTCTCTCGTCAGCGCCGCAGGAATCTCCGGCTGCGCCACCCTAGGTGGCGTCGCCAAACCAAAAGTCATCGTCGTCGGCGGCGGCTACGGCGGGGCGACTGCCGCTAAATACATCGCCATGTGGAGCGAAGGAAAAATTGACGTGACACTGGTCGAGCGCGACGCGCAATTTGTGTCCTGCCCTTTGTCAAATCTGGTGATCGGCGGCTCTAAATCCATCGGCGACATTTCCGTCGCCTACGGTGGCCTTGCCAAGTATGGTGTCAAACAAATCAGAGGCGAGGCCACGGGCTTCGACGCTACTAAAAAAACACTTTCGTTGGCGGACGGATCTACGCTTGCCTACGACCGATTGATTCTCTCGCCGGGCATTGACTTTATGCTCGAATCTCTGCCCGGACTCGCTAGCGCAGATGCGCGTAGCAAGGTTCTTGCCGCATGGAAAGCCGGTCCAGAAACCGTCGCGTTGCGCAATCAGTTGGTAGCCATGAAGGACGGAGGTGTCTTCGCCATTCACATCCCCAAGGCACCGTTTCGCTGCCCGCCAGGACCGTATGAGCGCGCGTGCCAGGTGGCGTGGTATTTCCAGAGAGCCAAACCGAAATCCAAGGTGGTGATTCTCGACTCGAACGAAGACGTGCAATCGAAGAAGGGCCTGTTTACCAAAGCCTGGAATGGTCAGTACAAAGGCTTTATCGAATACCGTAATAATCAGGAAATTCAGGACGTCGATGCCAACAACAAAACCTTGAAGATGACGTTTGGCGACGACTTCAAAGCGGACGTGCTGAATGTGTTGCCGCCGATGCGCGCCGGCAACATCGCCACGCAAAATGGTCTCAACAATGCCAACAAACACTGGTGTCAAGTGGATTGGCTGACCTACGAATCAACTGCTGTGCCTGGCGTGCACATTCTGGGCGACTCACTGCAAATTGCGCCCGCCATGCCGAAATCTGGGCACATGGCGAACCAGCACGGCAAAGTCTGCGCCGCCGCAGTCGTCGCGCTGTTGACGGGCGAAGCGGTGAATCAAACGCCGATGGTTGCCAACACCTGCTACAGCTTCATCGACGATAAAAATGTTGTGCATGTGGCTTCCGTTCACCACTACGATGCTGCGCAGAAAACGATGCTCAGCGTTCACGGCTCAGGCGGCCTGTCGCCAGCGCAAAACGAGCTTGAAGGCGTTTACGCGAATAGTTGGGCGCGCAATATTTGGGCGGATATGCTCGCTTAGGCGAACGTTCGTTCCAGCAAAAGCCCGTTCACGCAAGTGACGGGCTTTTTTGTTGCGCATTTGTCACAGTAATTTGCGTTTCAAACACGCAGTTGATTCCCAGAGTCGGCGATGCGTTTTGCTGTCTCCGCGTTTCGCGCCATGGACTTGTCGATGCTAAGAGGCTTTTCGTGCCGAACGACTCACATCAATACCCTCATCGAATCAATTGAAAACATAGGACTTTTTCCTTTTTTGCGCCTATTTTGGAATCCATTTTCAAATGCTGCAATGCAAGGCGTAAAAATGATTTCCATCGCGTGAAAAAAATAATGGAATGGAAATGACTTGCAAACCATTGTTTTAATGAGCTTATTTACAATTAGTTTTGCGGTTTCCATAAAAATAGCCTATGCTGCGAAGCAACAACAAGATGCTTTGAAGGCTTCAATTGCAGCAAAACGCAACCAGAAGCCTGAATAAGTGAGGAACGTTTTCAAGAGACAGTTCTGTCTCATCCGATAAAGGCAACACACCATGACCCAATCCTCCAAAGTTCTGGCCCAAATGGCCGCAGCGACCACCGCCCTCGAAAAAGATTGGGCGACCAACCCGCGCTGGAAAGGCGTCAAGCGCAACTACAGCGCGGCTGATGTCGTGCGTCTGCGTGGCACAACCGGCATCGAACACACGCTCGCTAAAAAAGGCGCAGAGAAGCTGTGGAACTCGATCAACACTGAGCCTTTCGTCAACTCGCTGGGCGCGCTGACCGGCAATCAGGCGATGCAGCAGGTCAAGGCCGGATTGAAGGCGATTTATCTGTCGGGCTGGCAAGTCGCAGGCGACGCAAACTTGGCCGGTGAGATGTACCCGGATCAATCGCTGTATCCAGTGAACTCGGTGCCATCCGTTGTAAAACGTATC
>JBBRGY010000079.1:0-10275 GCA_038223495.1 Burkholderiales bacterium
CATTCGGCAGGCAATCGCCTAAACCACGCTCATTGGGATTATGAAAACACTTCTCTTACTCTCAGGTGGCAGCCAGGTTGCACAGTTCATCGCCGCATCGCTGCAGGGGCGCCGCAGCGAAATCCGAATTATTGCGACGAATTCGATTGCTGACGATCCGGAGCTTTGGGCGTATGACCGCGTGTATCTGGTGCCACCGACCACACGAGAACCTGAGGCCTATCGCTCAGGGGTGCTCAATATCATTGCTCGTGAGGCCCCCGATATGATCATTCCATGCCGCGATGACGATATTGAACCGCTGGCACACATGGCAGAAAACGACGCCGCGCTGCGCGACAGATCGGTCTGCGGTCCATCTGCCATCTCTCACGCGTTTAGTGACAAGTGGCTTAGCTACCTCCTCGCTCAGGACCAGGGTCTTGCCTTCGCTGAATCTTGCCTGGTGGACGAGCCACCTGAAGCGCTGCGTCGGTTCGTCGAACGCGTTAGGTTCCCGCTAATCGCAAAACCGCGCGATGGCTTCAGCTCCAAGGGTATTTTCCTGATCGACACTTGGGAGCAATTGCTACGAATGCGTGAGCGCGGCAATTACGTGCTGCAGGAATACCTGGGTGATCCGGCGTGCTTCGCAAAGTTCAGGGAGGATCTGCAACAAATCGGCGTGCCTCTGTTCCACACGCTGCATGGCGAAAAACACTCCATCGAGTTAATGTTTTCGCCGGACAGCTCTCCACACGGCGTATTTGCAACCTACAACGAACAGCGATTCAGGGCACGGTATGTGCGCCCGAATGTTGAAGCGGCGACGCTTGCGCTGGGTGAAGACTGCAATCGGGTCTTTTCAAAACTTGGCTGGCGAGGCCCGCTCAACGTACAGTGCCAACTTGATCGGCACGGCGTGGTGAAAATTCACGAATTTAACGGAAGATACGGTGCGCTCGCTGCTGAGCGTGCGCTGCTGGGCTACGACGAGGTGTCGTTGGGAATCGAACTCTTCACCGGACTTAAAGTCGCGCCATCGCGTTGGTCAAATGAGCCCGCCCACTGGGCTTGCGCGCAGCTTGTGTCGCGCGCGCCCGTTCCTGCCTATGTGGAGGCGCTAAATCGGGACGGCGTTTGGACACGTCCGGCACCGGGCCTTTAGTGGTAGCTGCTAACTCGCCATGATTAAGGGCCGCACATCGGTTCTGATTGCCGCGTACAACGCGCGCTATCTGCGCGGCGCGCTTGAAAGCGTGGCGAAGCAAACCTACCGAAACATCAGCATCATTGTCCGGGACGACAACCGTACAGAAGCGGTGTGCGACGTCATTAACGCATTCAAAGCACAACGTGGCCTGCCGATTGACTATGAGCGAAATGCCGAGCAATTGGGCGTGCGCCGAAACTATGAACGCTGCTTTGCGGATGCCGACGGCGAGTACATCAAGTTCCTCAATGACGACGACTTGCTCGACCCTCCGTGCATCGAGCGGCTGGTTGCGGCGCTGGAACACAATCCGTCTGCACATCTCGCCACCTCACACCGGCGTCGTATCGATGATCGCGGTTCGCCGTTGCGCGACATACCTGCGACTCAACCCGTCGTAAGGAGCGATTCACTCATTGAGGGCACCAGCCTAGTCAACGCGCTTCTGCTGCTCGGACTCAATTTTGTCGGCGAGCCGTCAACTGCGCTGTTCCGGCGCAGTGCCATTCGGCCCGACGAGCCGTTGTTCGAATTTCTTGGTGACCCGGGCCGTGGCGTCGCGGATTTTGTCGTGTGGTGCAAACTCGCGCAGCGGGGAGACGTGGCGTTTCTGGCCAGTCGTTTATCGAGTTTCCGCATGCATGATGAGCAGCGGCAGAACCTGTTGGAGGTGCGATCAATGGGGATCAACTCGATCCAATCGATGCGCGATAAATGGCTCGAACTGGGGCATCATCTCGATATTCCACCGAACATCCTGCGCATAAAACCGTTGCAAACCGCCACAAGAGGCGATCGCGATGCACAACTCATTTCCAACGCGTCCTGGCAGTTTTTACCGATCCCTGCGTTCACGCCGCCCGCTAGCGACGCACAGCAATTGGTGAACGACTGGCGCGCGAAACGTCACCCGTTTTTCACCAGCGGCACCGATATCCAGTCAGCCACCTGAACATTCAAAATCCGGCATCAAACCGGAAACTTGTGTTCGTCGGAGAGACTCAGGCAAATCGCGCCAGCCGCTGCGAAAACGCCTGCAACGGTGCGATGTTCGAGCTCTCTGCATTCGCACGCCAGGCCTTCCAACGCAGCGCCAACTGATCTTTCGACTCGGTTGAACGACTCCAAAGCGCCGCTAATTCCAGACGCATTTGATAAAGCTTTTTGAGTGCTTCGCTGTGCGCAAACGCGTCAGCCAAGCGAGCGCGTTGAGCGTCCGCGAGGGTGCCGGCGTCTGCCCGAAAATCTTTCAGCAATTGCTTGAAGTTGGGCATTTCAATTTCGCCTTTTTCAGCGCGCGCTTTCAATGCGGCGAACTCGACCTTGGCGGTGCGGCGAACCAGTCGCCCGTAATCCTGCATCACGCGGTAGCGATGCGTAATGATGGCTTGCAAGGTTTCGTCAACGTCACCTTCAACGGTGCGCAGCTTAAGCGCTGGCGCGACTTTGCGCACTTTGGCCAAACCCAGTGCAGACATGATTTGGATGTACATCCAGCCGATGTCAAACTCATACCAGCGATGCGAGAAGCGCGCTGAAGCGCCGAACGCGTGGTGATTGTTGTGCAGCTCTTCGCCACCAATAATGATGCCCCAAGGCACGATGTTGGTCGACGCATCTTCCGTCAAGTAGTTGCGATAGCCCCAATGATGGCCCGTGCCATTGATGATGCCCGCTGCAGTGATCGGAATCCAGATCAGTTGGATGCACCACATCGAGAGGCCGACAAAGCCAAACAGCGCGAAGAAAACGATGAGCGACACGCCCATGCCTTGCCACGTGTATTTGCTGTAAACATTGCGCTCAATCCAGTCGTCTGGCGTGCCGTGACCGTAGCGCTCCAGCGTGTCGAGATTTTTCGACTCTTTGCGATACATGTCGACACCGAAGCGGAGCACGCCCCAATGGCCGTGAATCACCGGGCTGTGCGGGTCGTCGACGGTGTCGCACTTAGCATGATGCTTACGGTGAATGGCGACCCATTCTTTGGTAATCATGCCCGTGGTCAGCCACAGCCATGCGCGGAAAAAATGAGACACCACGGGATGCAAATCAACGCCGCGATGCGCCTGCGTGCGATGCAGAAAAATGGTGACGGTGGCGATAGTGATGTGGGTCGTACCCAAGAGCACTAAAACGTAGCCCCACCAGGGCAAATCGATGAGTCCCGAAGTGGCGGACATCAAGAAATCTAACAAGTGAACTTCTCCTGAAGTTGTGATTGTTGTAACGACGGATCAGCATTCAGACTGCATCCGCGCAGAAACGTTTCTGCTCATTGCGGGTTCGTACCCAGCAAGATTTTCGATTTTAAGGGCGAAACCCAACAAATGCCTGGATTCGACGCTCTAGCGCTACGAATATTGGGGATCTTTGCGATAGATCAATTATTTGGCGCTTTTAAAGTAACAACTTTTTCGTTAAACGCTTATTACACAGGGGCTAAACGCACATACCCTCACAAGTCGACAATTGCAATTTTCGGCATGTAACCCCAATGAAAACCTCCTTTCGACACAAAGCTGAATGGAAAATAAGTTAGCTAACCACTGGCGAAGGCTGGTGACGGGTCACGAGAAATTCGGCACGGTCCGTCTGAAATGCGTTGCTGAGCTCACGCCCAATTTTTAGACTTCGTTCATCCTAATCACTGTAAAAAAGCCACTATGGACGATGAACTGATTCTTCCCGGCATGAGCGAGCGCGAGATTGCCATTCGCCGCCGCGTGCATCGGCTTGCCGAGTTCTACCGCCATGTATTCGTTTATGTCATCGTCAACGCTGGTCTTTGGATGCTCAATTTCGGGATGATTTGGGACACGCCCGCACACGTCCGGTGGTACAGCTACTGGTCCATCTGGCCGACGTTCTTCTGGGGCATAGGTCTTGTGTCGCACGGGTTGTCGGTACTTCCATTCTGGACGTTTTTTTCGCAAGGTTGGGAAGAGAAGAAAGTCAAAGAACTGATGGAGCGTGATCGCACATGACTTCGACCGTGACGTCCACATCCGCCTACAGCGAAATCCGCCACGAACAAGCGCTGATGGTTGCCCGTAAACGGGTGAAAGAAATGCGCAGTTTCTACGTCTCCGCAACCATGTACGCCGTCATCATCCCCGGGCTCTGGATTCTCAACCTATCCATCGGCGGCAGACTGTGGGCGCAATGGCCGATGATCGGTTGGGGCATCGGACTGACCGCGCAAGGGCTATCCGTTTTCGCGGGGCGCTCGTTCTTTGGCGCGGAATGGGAGCAGAGAAAAGTCGACGAAATAATGGCTCGCGAGAACCTAAAGGCAGTATCTAGCGAGAAGCAACTCGTACAAGCGCAGATGCGCATGTTGCAGGCGCAGATCGAGCCGCATTTCTTGTTCAACACACTCGCCAACATTCAGACGCTGATCCCGCGCGCGCCAGACAAAGCGAGCCTGATGATGGACAATTTCATCGCGTATCTGCGGCAAAGCCTCACCGCCAGCCGAGCACAGGAAGGCACCGTGAAACAGGAGGTCGATCTGCTACGCAACTACCTCGAACTGTTGAAAATTCGGATGGGTGATCGACTGCAATTTGAGTTCGATATTGAACCGGATCTGCAGAGCGCGTCGCTGCCGCCGATGCTATTGCAGCCCATAGTGGAAAACGCCATTAAACATGGACTGGAGCCCAAAGTTGAAGGCGGACGCGTCCGCGTTTCCGCGCACCGCTCAGGCGCGACGATGGTGTTGACGGTTACCGACAATGGACTCGGATTTTCTGAGCATGCCGATAGTTCAGGCGCAGGCGTTGGGCTCGCCAATTTGCGGGAACGGTTAGCCGTGCTCTACGATGGGCAGGCAACGTTGACTGTCGCTGATGCGAAGCCGGGTACGGTGATCACCATCGCTACACCACTGGTTCTTTCAATCACAACCGTTTAGATTCCCATGACCACTGCCCTCATCGCCGACGACGAATCCCTGCTTCGCGAAGACCTTCGCGACAAGCTCACCGCGCTCTGGCCCGACCTGCAAATCGTAGCCATGGCCACCAACGGCAATGAAGCCGCGCAAATGATCGCCGAGCACGCACCCGACATCGCGTTCCTCGACATCAAAATGCCCGGTCAAACAGGCATAGAAGTCGCGCAAGGCATAGAAACTGCAACGCGCGTCGTCTTCGTCACCGCGTACGATCAATATGCGGTGCAAGCGTTCGAAAGCGAAGCGATCGACTATCTGCTGAAACCCGTCACCACAGAGCGCTTGCAACAAACCGTCACTCGCCTTAAAGCCGCATTCGCCCAAAGCGCCCCAGCGCCCGACCTCTCGCAAATCCTCAACCTGCTCTCACACGCCGCGTCGACTACGGGTGGAGCAGCACAGCAAAAACTCCGCTGGATCCGTGCCAGTCGAGGCGAAGTGACTTATCAAATCTCGGTCGACGAAGTCATCTACTTTCAAAGCGACGACAAATACACCATCGTCAACACTTCCAACGGCGAACACGTCATCCGCATGCCATTAACCGAGCTTCTGCAATCGCTCGACAGCGACCAATTCTGGCAAGTGCATCGCGGCACGGTGATCAACATTCACTGCGTCACTTCCAGCAAGCGCGATGGTGATGGACGCGTGACGTTAAACGTGAAAGGCGTGCCGAAACCGTTGCCAGTATCACGCGCCTATCAACACCTGTTCAAACAGATGTAGCAGTGTTCGCTCGAACGTGTTTGTAGAAATACGTTGTTGAACAGAGCTCGCCCGTTGGCATCAAGGCGTAGTCGGGGATTGGGCCGCTCTCCTGCCAGCCGAGCCGTCGATACAGTCGATCCGCGGTGCTGCCCGTGACGGTGTCGAGCACCAACACCGTGCGCTTCTCGGCAATGGCGACCTCATCAATCAGCCGCATGAGCGCGTCGGCCACGCCCTGTCGCCGTGCGCTTGAATGCACCAGCACTTTCGATACATCGGCGCGGTGCGGTTGATTCTCGGGTAAGTCCATCACCAGTTGCGCTGTGCCAACAATACGAGCACTGGCGTCCTCGGCGACCAGCAACGCGCGCTCGCCCGCAAGCACGCCGACGTTCACTTTGCTCCAAAATCGCAGAGCCTTGTCGCGCGTCATCGGCAACATAAAACTCACCGACGCGCCGCCCTCAACACAGTCGATCAGCACATCACACAGCTCGCCCAATTGCCGCGCATCTGGCGCAGTGAGGCGGCGAACACTAAAGCTCATATCGCTGCTCCGCGACGCGCTGGTTCGGCGTTATGCAGATAATGCGTAAACCAAAATAACGGTCGCAGTAAAGTGGATGCACTCATAATCGCTTCGCAGATGGCACAGTGCCTAAGCGTAGCGCATAGAACGGCAGCCGTTCGCGCCACCTCAGAAACGGCCGTTCAATCGCGTAATGAAGCGCCGCACCAGCGGCGATGGCTGCCGCGCCGTACACCACGAAGGCAATCCATCCACGCCCCAGAAGCTGTTCACCCCAGTTGGATTGCACCACGTGATACATCGCTTTATGAACGAGATACAAGCTGTACGAAATCGCGGCCAGCCAACCCACGCCGGGTAGCGCTTTGCTGCCGATGATGCCATCACGCCCCGCGCCGGCAAACACCAACAATGCGAGGCCAATCGACAGCACGGGCCAGCCAATCGCGTTCGCCATCAAACCGGTTCTGTTTGCAAACAACCAGAACGAAAGCGCCATCACCGCGAGGCCCGCCAGCAGGCTTGCGTTCGCGTATTTCCGCGCCTTGAGCCAGTGTTGCGGCCGCAACGTCTTCCACGCGGCAAGCGCCACGCCACCAAGCAACCCATCAAGCCGGTTCCACGTTGGGTAGTAAATGTCTTCGACAAACCAGTTTCGGCCGTCCATGCCCGGATCAAGCGCCATATTGTGCAACCAACTGTTCGTGCGCAGCGCGATACCCATCGCGACGATAAATATCGACAGCAGTACAAATTTCCAACTCGCGGGTCGGCGGAAAAGCCACAACGCAAGTAGCGGAAACAGCCAGTAAAAATGCTCCTCAACACACAGCGACCACGCGTGCGAAAACGCAGAGTTCTGCCCATAATCAATGTTCACGTTCATGATGAAAACGACAAACTTCCACCACGGCTCCATGCCTGAAGACTCGCGAAACGCGGGCCACAACAAATAGATCAGCAACACTGCCCAGTAAGCTGGCAGGATGCGAAAAGCGCGCCGCAAATAGAAGTCCGCGAACGACAGACGTTCACCTCGAGCCAACGGCTTCAAAACCTGCATGCCAATCAGAAAGCCACTCAACACGAAGAACAGATCAACGCCCATCCAGCCAAAGTGCGACAACCATGACCACGATGGCCCAAGCCCGCCGACGACAAACGAATGGAACAGCATCACCCAAAGGACGGCAATGGCGCGCAGAAGGTCGAGGCCGGGAAGGCGGTCGGAGGGATTCAAATGGAAGTTTCTTGAGTGCGCGCGATGGAAACTGATCGCCGCGATTGCTGGCAGGACATTTTGCCGTGTCTTGCGGTCCGAACGGGCGACGACGCAATCGCTCCTCTCTCTCCACGACACTACGTTTCACTTGCCGCCAACGTGAGCATCATGAGTGGCTCAATCGTGTCCGCCGCATTTGGGCTTTTGATCTGGAAGTCCCACGTCGCGTAGTACAAGCCGACGTAATGGAGGATCAGTAGGCGCAAACGCGATGATGCGCAACCAGTCGAAATAGTAGCGGCGTTCGCGAGCAGGCGTCAAAGCTGCGGATGATTCAACTATTGGACTCATCTCGCAATGGAGGCGGTCGATGGGGAGCGCAAAAGCAGCCACGCGATCGCGCTGATGAAGAACAGCCCGCAAATCACGCTGCCCTCAGGGCCCTGCGCGCCCCCGTTCAGAAAATGCGAACCCGGCGAAACTTGCGGCACCAGTTTGACCAGTAGCGCAGGCATGTTCGTATCGAGTCCGGTAACGGGCACTTCGAAGCCCACTGCCAGCAACCAATTCCACCCCGCATGCCAACCCATGACGCCCCAGATGCTGCCCGCCTTCAACGCCCAACAACAGGCAAACAGCGAAAATAGCAGCGTCATAACCGTGTCGTGCCACGGCGTTTGCCGTCCAAAATGCAGGGCTGCGAACACGATGCAAGTGCCCGCGACCGCGATGATGACGTTGAACTTGCGTGCCAGAACCGACATCAACCAGCCACGAAAGATGACTTCCTCAATGCCAGCCTGCACCATAAAACACAGCAGCAGAATGGCGATGTTTATCAACGCCGTCGGCGATGCAAACGCCTTCGCATAGCCGTCCGCCTCATAGCCGCCTGCGATCCAAATGGCAGCCACGACCCCAAACGACGTGACTACGCCAACGCCCAAGCCGCGCAGAAACAGCGCGCCACCACCCGGATGTATCAGACCAATCGAGGCAAGCGAGCGCCGCTCAACCCAGCGGACCCACGCCAACACGAGCAGCCCCGTTGCGGCAAACTCGATCACCAGCAACGCGACCCAACCAGCCATGCCAATCGGCTTCCAATCGACATCGGCCAGATGAAAGTACTGACGCACCTTCGCGCCCACCACCGCGGGGATCGCGACGAACAGAATCAGAAGAATAGGGGCGAGCACGCCCCAAGTGAGCCACCCGCGCGGGGTCTCGGATGAATAGAGTGAAGTTGAGCGCATCAACGCATGCTAGGAACCGCGCCGCCCACGCGTAACCGGCACGCGATGAAACGCGGAATCGGGCGATGAGTCGCGGAGAATGTTGTCTCCATCGACGCGCAGCAGACAAACGACAAAGGAGTCGCGCGACGCACGCCGTGCGTGAAAACTACAGTCGGAGAACGAACGCGAGCGCTGCCTTTGTGCTTCGACTCGGCCTATGGGGTCATGGACGCATTCATGACCTTTTTACTCCATCGTCTTGTAGTGCGTAGTGCGGAACTCGCAGAGGTTCCGCCAAGATCGTCGCGCACGCGGCTTTGAAATATTGCCGTTGGCGGTGACACGAGTCGGAACCGCAAGCGTTCCGACCTACGGGGGCTGCGCCTTTCTTGCCGAGTTCTCTGCTCAGCACCCGTGACGAATACTGCAAGAAAAGAATGCCCCGCCGAGAGCAAGAAAAACTATGAACCAAGGAACAAAGGTCGCGAGAATTTGCTCCCGCCTTGAAAACTCCGTCCGTCGCTCAGCATAACGCCGCATCTACATCGAGGCGTGATTCTGTTGAAACCACAGTACGAATCGCAGCGCGCAGCAGGGCGATTTTGGATCGCTTTTGCGATTCGCAAAAGTTGCGACGAAAAGCGCGAATACGATGGCTATAGCGAAGACAACCAAATCTCTGCTCACGGGCTCGTTCAGCGTCAACATTTAGTGCCTAGTGACGGAAAAACAAAATCATATCTGTCAGGTAAATACTGGACTGTAAAGTCTAGTTGCCGTTGCCAGCCAAATCGCTCGGATGCTGGAATGTTCACACACGGTTTCTAGCAATCCTCATCGCACCGCGATCAAACATCGGTTCGACGGGGTCCCCGTATATTCGACCCCGAGATTTGGAGTGAAAACGTCGATGAAGCGGTCCGTTGTTTGAGCGTAGCGAGTTCCGGACCGCGCGACGTTTTCGCTCCAAATCTCGGATCAGGGCGAATGTCGGGGTCGCCTTTTCTTTGGTGACTTTCTTTTGGCGAAGCAAAAGAAAGTTACTGCCCCGCGCGACATGAGCGCGCTGGTGGCAAAAGATTTTCTTCATTCCAACGTCATACTCTTCCACGAGCAGACTCATTAGCGCTTCGCTCCGTTTACGGTCTGGATTCCCGCCTTCGCGGAAATGACGGCGAGTGCGGCTTACGCAGCCGCCCTCTCAAACACCGCCGCAAAAAACCCATCACACCCATCTTTGTGCGGCAACAATTTCGAGTAGATTGTCCCCTCATCATCCTCACCGCCGCGCAGCGAAGACAGCACATTCGTCCAGCCAGAATTCGCCTGCATGAACCCCTCAGCAATCTTCTCGTTTTCCTCGGAAAGCAAGCTGCACGTCGCGTAAACGAGTCGTCCACCGGGGCGCACGAGGCGCGCTGC
>JBBRGY010000080.1:0-10184 GCA_038223495.1 Burkholderiales bacterium
GTCAGTGCCAGCGATTCACCCAGGATGAGCGAGGCCACAAAGCCCGGCCCGAACCCGAGCGCCTTGAGTGTGGCGTACTCACCCGTGCGTTCGCGCGCGGTCATTGCCATTGTGTTCGCCACCACCGCCAAAATGATGATGATCACAACAAAGCTCACCACACGAATCGCAGCCACAATCGCCTCCGATTGCGCAATGAACCCGAGTTGAAAAGCCTTCTCGGTTTCAGTCAAAGTCTCTGCGGTGGAGTTTTTGAACTCGGCGTCGATTTTTTGACTCATCTCGGCGGAGCTTTGGGGGTCTTTGATACTCACTACAAACACGCCTGCACGATCCGCAAACCGGGGCTGCGAAATCTTCACTCGCTCGTTCAAATAGTCCCAATGAAAAAAGAACTGTCGCGTCACCGTTCCCTCATCGCGACCCTCAAAAATGCCGCGCACGGTGAACTCCCAATTGCCAGGATAGATCGTGCCCTGCAGCGGAATCGTATCGCCAATTTTCAGGTTGTATTGATCCGCAAGCGCGCGACCGATCAGGCAGCCGGTGCGATCTTTCATCATCGCATCCATCTGCTCGGGCGGCATGATGTATTCGGGGTAGAGCTGAAAATGTGCCGGTAACGTCACTGCGAATTGCGGAAAGAAATTCTTCGGTTCTTGATAAATTCCGCCAAACCAATTGCTCGTACTAATGTGCGTGACGCCATCGACCGCACGAATGCGATCCTTGTAGTAAGTCGGCATGGTGAACGTCAGCGAGATAGCGTTTCGCGTAATCAGGCGATTGGCGGCAGAGGCTTCCGAGCCCGCATACCACGCGTCAACGACCGTTCTTAGCAATCCGAACGCAACAACCGCTACGATGAGCCCGACCACTGTGAGCAGGCTCCGCAGGCGCGCACGGAATATGTTTTTGATGATGAGTTGGAAGATCATCGGACACGGACTTTCATGATTTTCAAGAACCGCGCCAAATTATGAAAGTCATTTCGCATCCACCAACTCAGTCCCCAAGAGCTCACCCTTTTCGAGATGCGTCACATGCGTCGCCGATTTCACCGCGCCCGGATCGTGGGTCACCATGATGATGGTCTTTCCCATCTCCTTATTCAATTGCTTAAGCAGGTTGAGCACTTCTTCCGCACTCTTTTTGTCGAGATCGCCCGTGGGTTCGTCGGCAACAATGAGCGTAGGGTCGCTGATGAGCGCTCGTGCGATGGCGACGCGTTGTTGCTGTCCGCCCGACAATTCGTTGGGATAGTGATCCATACGATCAGAAAGGCCGACCAGCGAGAGCGCGAGTTCAACGCGCTCCTTACGATCACTGCGCGACAAATCGGTGAGCATCAACGGCAGTTCAACATTGCCGAAGGCAGTCAGCACCGGCATCAAGTTGTAGAACTGAAAAATGAATCCCACGTTGGCTGCGCGCCAGTCAGCCAACTCCGATTCCGATAATTCGGCGATGTTCAGGCCCCCCACCAAAAGCTCGCCACCGCTCGGTTTGTCAATGCCAGCAATCAGATTGAGCAGCGTTGATTTGCCCGAACCCGATGGTCCCATCAATGCAATGAAATCGCCCTCAGGAATGTCCAGCGTGATGTCGGTCAACACCGGCACATCCTGATCGCCGCGCGTGTAATGTTTCGACAGATTTTTGATCTGGACTAGCGGGCGCGTGACGCTGTACGCTGCGTCGGTCATTTTTTCGGAGCCTGAACTACCGGCGCGCCATCGCGTAACTCGGCGCCCGGTTTGAGTACCACACGATCACCCGTTTTCAGTCCAGAAACTTCAAATACATCGCTGAGGTCGCGTCCCCTGCTGACCGGTGTGATCTTCGCAATTTTTCCGTCAAACACAAATACCACCGATCGACCCTCGCGCTCGACCACAGCATCTTTACGCACTGATGTCACGACCTTGCGATCTGCCTCGGTTGGCTTTTGTTTGAAGAAGGCGACCTTCGCGCTCATATCTGGCAGCACGCGCGGGTCACGCTCTACGAACGCAACTTTCACCAGCACAGTGGCCTTGGCACGATCAACGGTAGGTACGATTCGCGATACTTCACCTAGCAGGCGGACCTCCGGAAACGCGTCCAGCGTGATCTCGCACGGTGCGCCGACGATCACCTTCGCGATGCTCGATTCGGCGACGTCGGCCTCCACTTCCAGCGTGCTCATGTCCGCCATCGTCACCACTGCGCCGATCGATCCGGCAGCCGAAGAAAACGGCGTGATGATGTCGCCGACGTTCGCGTTCTTGGTGAGGATCACGCCGTCGAACGGCGCACGAATGACGGTTTGTTCGACCGAGACCGATGCGGAACGCGTTTGCGCTTCGGCCACACTAATAGCTGCTTTTAAACTCGCGATCGTCGCCCTGGCTCGATCCAGCCGTGCTTTCGCAGTGTCCAGCGAGGCGGCAGAAACGAAGTTCTTCTGGAATAAATCCTGAGTGCGGCGATAGTTCGCTTCGGCCTCGGTTAATTCGGTGCCGCCCTGAAGGAGATTGGCTTGCGCTGCGTTGGTACCAGCCCGCGCCTGATCTCGCGTGGCGTTCACGTCAAGCGCCTCCAGCCGCGCCAGTACCTGTCCGGCCTTCACCACGCTGCCCTCTTGCACCCCCAAAAATTCGAGTCGCCCGGTGGCCTTGGTCGACACCGCGGCTTTACGCGCAGCCACCACGCGCCCCGTCGCGTTCAGCAACGTGAAACCTTGCGTGGGATAGGCGGTGGTAACCGTCCCCAGCTCCACCTCTATCGGCGCATTGGCGCGGCGTACGATGAGCGCAGTGGCTGCCCCGACAAACAGCACGCCAATCACGCCCCACTTGATCCATTTGCGTCGCCGCCGCGCCGCGAGTTGTGCGCTGGCAGGCGCACCTTTGTTCAGACTCAGTTTGGATAAATCAACTTGCGCCACACTGGTCTCGCTACTTTATTCAATAACGCGCTATTGTTGACTATTGTGGTGGCTCGCCCTTTTGTTGCAAAGGAAATGTGCAGCTCGTAGGATGAGGGTCATTGCTCAAACCGACCGCCGTGACTGAGTTCCGCGACCTTATGGCGGCATCAGGGCCTGAATGTAGGTTTCGATCTGACCGACCGGTCGCGGGCCAACGCCTATGATGCCCGCCGTGAGCGCAGTTCCGCGCAACCCCAACAGATAGCGGAGCACGATCAGGCCATCGGTTACAGCCAATACCTGCGTGTCGCCATCGACGTCCAGCTGCGGCCCGAGTGCGTTCAGAAAGAGCGCGATGTCTGTTGATAGGCTGCGCACTGGTAAATTCCCAATTGCGCCCGCCGTATGTGCGTTGCCGGTGAGTCCAGCGAGATAACGGTAAATCAGCAGGCCGTCGGTGAGCGCGTCGTACTCTCCATTGCCGTCCGCGTCTAGCGTAAGCGCAGGAGGTAGTGGCTCAGCCAGCGCAACGGTATGCGTTGTCGTCGCTCCGAGCGTGCCATAACTGGGCGCACTGAGCGTCAGGCTAAAACTTTTGTTCGCGGTAATGACGGGGTTGTTCAACAGTGGAACGCTGATCGGCTTCGCTGCCGTGTCACCGTCTGCCCAGTTCAATGTGCCCGTCGTGGCCGCGAAGTCAACGCCCGCAAGCGCAGTGCCATTGGCCGTCACGTAGTTCACGCTCACCGGCCCAGTACTGCCACCCGTGCGCATCACGTTGATAACGGCGCTCCCCGCGCTCTTCAGGGCGCTGGTCAATGAACTCACAAACTGTATCGTGCCCGACGGGTGGGTGCTGCGCCAAAACGCAAGTAGATCAGCCAGCGCCGCAGGGGGATTTGCGGGAGCCGCAGCGCCCGTTTGATCTGCCGTGTTGATGCCGTGGCAATTGGCGCACGTTCGAATTTCACCGCGTTGAAAGGTGACCCAGAAGCGCTCTTTGACCTGACTGGTTTTTGCCGCGTCATTGGCGAGCATTTCCCAAGTCATCGCTTTTCCGGCAGGAAGGATTGCCGCCACAGAACCATCGTCACCAATGCGTACAGCGCCCGCCGGGGCACCAGCAATTTGTACATTGTGCGACATCGTATCGTGCATTGGTGTGGCCACGACTCGGCGGCCCGGAATGGGTGTAGCGGTATTCAACGCATAGCCGCGACGAAGATCGGCCTGATAGAAGCGCAGCCATGCGATGTCATAGAGCCCGCCTGTCGTTCCTGTGCCAGTCGTCTGATGCCCCGACCATGAGACGCGCAGGTTGTACGGTTGCTGTTTGTCGTGGCGATCACGTTTGGTTACGTCGAAGCTCACGGAGAGCGCTGCATTATTGGTGTTGAGATAGTTTTGAAACGTGGGGATGTCCACACCTGCTGCTGCAAATTGCGCAGCGGTGACAGGGTGAATAGCTGGAACTCCGGGCGCGGCGGGCACCGTACGGGCGGCGACTTCGACGGGGTCTAGTTCCCACGCTGGGCCGCTGTAGTTCACAAGTGTTGCGCCGACGTAGTAGCTCGCGTTGATGTTGATGCCAGCTGTGAGAGTGACGTCGTTGCTGTAAAAACCACCGGCACTCAACGGCGGTTTGAGCGAGCGCAGTCGGAAGTTGTAACCTGTGACCGGGATGGGGTTTGCTACCGTGCCGGTGTTGTAATCGGTTTGTTTCACCGCGACGTGAGGCGCGATGAGATTGCCATCGGCGAGCGGAACGGGCGTTCGATAAAGATCGAGGAAGGTCGCTGACGGCTGGATGCAGGGATTCGCCCCGCATATCAGCGGCGGGATATTCATACCCCCTTGCACTGGCGGTGCGCCCGCCTTGTCGGTGACGTAAGTGACCAGCATCGTGTCGGGATTGACGCCGACTCCCGCGTTGGTCAGTTTTGAGATTCGCCCGGCACCATGCGTACCCAGGTCGGGGCCATCGGCACCATAGAACGTACCAGGGTTCAGCGGATCTTCATGTGGCGCAAAAAAACTCGTGAAGAAATTGTGGATCGCGTAGTTACCGTTGGTGGAGGACGCCGCAGTCGACGGGTTGAAGTCCATCAAGTTCGCGTCAGCGTTAAAGCTGCGCGTGAAACCTGTGCCAACTTCGTGTCTTCCGACGTGGTTCAGCAACTCGCCGCCGGTGCCGTCGAGGCTGATCATCCAGGGAAGGAAAAGGTTGAACGCGTTGCCGTTCAGACCGGGATACAAATCCAGCAGCGTCTTCTTGTCGAAATTGCGCGGCTCGGGGAATACGTCCCAACTATTCGCGGGCGTCACAGTAACTTTCGTAAACACGGCTGCCGCGGTCTCATCTGCAAAATTGCCCGATCCGTTGAAAGTCTGCGAGAACGTCTCGTTGTACGGCGCGGCTGTAACGGGTGGGCGCGAATCGGTCACCCCTTGAGTGTCACGGGAAAGATGATCCCAGTTCGTAAAAATGACGCGTCCAGCGCTGTCAACAAAAGGATAGAAGGCACCGCTCGGCGCGTGATGCAAAATTTTCAGTGATGTCGCATCGGTTGGATCCAGCGCCCACAACCCGCTCACCGTCGGCAGGCTTAAATACTCTTCGCGCTGCACTAGATGCGTTTGGCCGTTGTAAGGCCGATCACTCGAAAACACGATTTTTCCGCTCTGCGCATAGGTTGGAAACACGTTGTTGTACGGGGGTTGATTTGTCACTTTCGTGAGCACCGGCTTTACGTTTGCCGCGAGTTGCGCTTGCGTCGGCAAAGTGATTTCGTAGAGCTGAAACAGGTATTGTGTTGTGTCAGCAGGCCCACTCGGTTTACCGATGGTCATACTGAAAATCGCCTTTGTCGCCGTCCAGTTCACCGCCGGATTGCGTACCGCCATCGCGTCGGCTGCAGGCTGCCCACCGGCGATAGCACTCCAGTCTGCGACCGCGAGCAAATTCACCAGCTGCCCGTTGTTGAAACGAACCCACAGCGATCCGCCGCGCCCCGCGTGCAAGGTGTCTGCCAGATGATTTGAGAACGGTGATGCGATCGACATGAAGCTCTGCGTGACGTCGCGCGAATTCACCTCCTCCGGGATCGGTACTTGCGTGATGAAGAGAATCGGGTTCGTCGGATTGCCCGCATACAGCGCGGGAGACGCGCCGATCAACGCGGTTACGACGAGTGCGCCAACGCGACGAGCGAATGCGGCGAGGAATAGGCTGGGGTAATCGTGCAGGCGGGTCATGGCAGGCTAAATTTGAGGGTCGGGTGGCGAGCACATGGCGTTGGCACCGCCATTCAACAACACAGGCTATTCCAGCAAACCCTACGTTTCGCCTACAGCGGCGGCACCAACCAATGGATGCAGCGTGGCCAGTGCGAATGTTTTCCGACATCCACCGCCAAAGGGCAACGCGCCACGACGGGCGACCCATTGTGCACGACAAGTGGTCGTAGCTGCATGAAACAGCTTTCGCGGGTAACCGCCATTCAATATGGGGAGGGAGAGAAAAAGCCCACAAGTCGATAAATGCCGAAAATCGCCATTAGCCCATACTCAAAATGGGCTGAGTGGAAAAGCTGAACATGCAACAGACGTAAAATTTTGCACCTGGATGGTTCGTGTAAGCAGGCTCAAATGGGGTAAGTACTGCGCGCAGAAGGGTCGTCTGAATCGTGTCCATTGACCTCTCACTCCACCAGGAATGCGGCTGTGTAACAGTCGCGCCTACATATAAGGCGCCCCGTAGAATCCTTCGCATCGGTGTGTTGCGGAAAGCATGATGCGTAAAAGTTTCTACCGGCTTGTCGGGGCCTTGTTCTTACTGCTCGTCGTGCTCGGGCTAGTCGGCTTTGGGGGCCAGAGCGCAAAAGTCGCGGCATCGAACGCGGCGGTTGAACAGTCGCTTGGTGCGATCTTGCAGCAGCCGGTGTTTCAATGCGGCACCGGGGCTGACGCCGTGACCGATGACGGTATCGCCGGTAGCGTGACGGTGTTTGAGTCCGGTCCGGTGCGGCCCATCGCGTTGTCGGCCGACGGCAAGCGCTTGTTCGTCACCAACCGGCCCGCGCATTGCCTGGAAATTTACGCGGTAGAAGGCGATACGTTGCGCCTGGCGAGTAGTGTCGCGGTCGGACTGGAACCGGTGGCCGTAGCAGAGCGCAACGCGAACGAAGTTTGGGTGGTCAATCATTTGTCGGATTCAGTGAGCGTGGTGCGGCTGGATGGTACGGCGCGCGTGCTGCGTACGTTGCAGGTGGGTGATGAGCCGAGAGACATTGTGTTTGCCGGGCCGAATCGGGATCGCGCCTTTATCACCGCAGCGTTTCGTGGCCAAAATCGCCCGAACATTACGTCGACCAGTTTGATGGCCCCGGGTCAGGGGCGAGCGGACGTCTGGGTGTTTGACGCGGGCAATCTTGACGATAGTTTGAATGGCAATCCGCTGACGATTCTCACGCTGTTTGCCGATACGCCCAGGGCACTGGCCATCAGTCAGGATGGCGCTACGGTTTATGCAGCACCACTATTTTCCGGCAACAACACAACGACTCTGCATCGAGATGTGGTTATCGGTCGCAAGCCGTCACCGTCGAACAGCCGTGACGGTGTCCGCTCGCCCGAGACCGGATTGATCGTCAAGTTCGACGGCACGGCCTGGCGCGATGAGGCGAAAACGGATTGGTCATCGTCGGTCAAATTTTCATTGCCCGATTACGACCTGTTTGCCATCGACGCGAATGCCGCGACGCCCGCAGTCAAGTCAAAGGTGAGCGCAGTCGGCACCACGCTGTTTAACCTGGCGGTGCATCCCTCCAGCGGCAAGGTGTACGTGAGCAACACCGACGCCAAGAATCACATTCGTTTTGAAGGGCCAGGCCTCACGTCGACGACCGTGCGCGGGCGCATTGCCGAAAGCCGGATCAGCGTGGTGGACGTCGCAAGCGGCGCGGTTGACGCCGTGCACTTGAATTCACACGTGAATTTCGGCTTGCCGCAAGGGCAGGCGATTAGCGCGGCAGACAAAGCCCGGAGTTTGTCGCAGCCCACGGCGATGGTGTTCAGCCCCAACGGCGACACGCTGTATGTGGCTGCACTCGGTTCGGCCAAGGTGGCGGCAATTCCGACTGCAACGCTTTCAACGGCTGCGTTTTCGGCGAACAGTGCGCAGCACATTGCGGTACCAGACGGCCCAGCGGGGCTCGCGTTGAACGCGAGCGGAACGCGCCTCTATGTGTATTCGCACATTGCGCACAGCGTCAGCGTGATCGACACGGCGAGCAAATCAGTCCTCAAAACGAACATGCTGTTTACGCCTGACAGTGTCCGAGTCAAAGCCGGGCGTCGTATGTTGTACGACGCCAATTTCACGTCAAGCAACGGCACCAGTTCCTGCTCATCGTGTCACACGTTCGCTGATCTTGATCACCTCGCGTGGGACCTGGGCAACCCCGACGACCCACAGAAAACCAATACCAACGCCTACGTCGCCAACAGCCCAAAAACCACGCCAAAATTTCATCCGATGAAAGGACCGATGACAACGCAAACGTTGCGCGGCATGGCAAAGAACGGCCCCACACACTGGCGTGGCGATCGCATCGGAGGCACGCGGCAAACCGTGCGCGGCAGTGCCGAAACATTGGAAGAAGCCTCGTTCAAGGAATTCAACTCCGCGTTTGTTGCCTTGGTCGGTCGCCAGACGCCACTCTCCGATGCCGATATGCAGGCATTCACTGATTTCGCGATGGCGCTGAAGATGCCGCCAAATCCGGTGCGCGCGCTCGACAATTCGTTGAACGCTACAGAGCAGGCGGGGCGTGACATCTACTTTAACGTCAACAACGTTACGGGCTTGGGCAGCTGTAATCATTGCCACGCGTTGAACCCCACGTCGGGTCAATTTGGCACTGGCGGATTGATGTCGTTTGAGGGCTTCCGCATCACCGAGAACTTCAAGGTGCCGCACCTGCGCAACGTTTACACGAAGCTCGGAATGTTTGGCGCGAGCCTGGGCGCTGCACCGGTGACCGGCTCACAAATTCGTGGCTTTGGATTTTCCAATGATGGCGGCGTTGACACACTCGCCACATTTTTCAGCGACCCGGTGTTTAATTTTCCAGCACCGGTCGCCACGACCCGTGATCAGGTTTCGGCGTTCGTTCTGGCAATGGACAGTGATCTGTTGCCGGTGGTTGGGCAGCAAATTACGTGGCGTCCGGGCGCGACCGATGTCGTTGAATCGCGGCTCACTTTGTTGAAAATTCAGGCTCAAGGGACAACGCCGAGAGCCGCGTGTGATCTCATCGTACGGGCCAATATTGACGGCGCTGCGAACACTGGACTCATGCTGCGCGACGGTACATGGCAGATGCGGAGCGGTGCAATTTTGGGTGAGGCGGCGTTGCGCGCTCTGGCTTCGGCCAGTCAGCCACTCACGTTCACCTGCACGCCACCGGGTGAGGGCAAGCGAATCGCACTCAATGGCGGCCCGGTGCCATCGGCTGCGGTTGTCGAGTACTACTATGCCGCGCTCGATCAGTATTTCATCACCGCAAGCGCTAGCGATCAGGCGCTGCTTGACGGCGGCGTCGCGCCCGGTTGGTCACGAACTGGCGAGTGGTTCAAGCAGGGCGGGACAACACCGGTTTGCCGCTTTTATGGCAGTGTCTCGCCGGGGCCAAACTCACATTTCTATACAGCCGTCGAGTCCGAATGCGCGCTACTTAAAAACTTGCAGGCCAGCACGCCCGCGACGCAGCCGCGACTGAATTTCGAGAGCCTCGACTTCATCACGACGCCCGCGGCAAGTGGCACCTGTCCGGCAAACACGATTCCTGTCTATCGGGCCTATAACAACGGCTGGGTTTTGGCCAAGGATGGTAACCACCGTTTCACGACCAGCGTGAGTTCCGTCGCACAGGTCGTGGAGCGTGGTTGGGTCAATGAAGGTGTGGTGATGTGTGCCGCGCCCTAACCTCAAGCAGTTCAACGTAACGTAACAAGCAATGGAGTCGGTTTATGCGTATTGCGATCATGGGTTCTGGCGGGGTGGGGGCTTATGTGGGGAGTCGGCTTCAGGCGGCTGGCGAGGACGTGTCGTTCATCGCCCGCGGCGCGCACCTTGAGGCGATGCGGCGCGATGGACTAAAGGTTGAGAGCCCGGTGCATCCGCTGCATCTACCGTTAGTCAAGGCCACCGAAAATCCGTCTGATATCGGTCCCGTTGATCTGATCATTTTTGCGGTGAAGTTGGGCGACA
>JBBRGY010000081.1:0-10159 GCA_038223495.1 Burkholderiales bacterium
CGTCGATGAAGCGGTCCGTTGTTTGAGCGTAGCGAGTTCCGGACCGCGCGACGTTTTCGCTTCAAATCTCGGATCAGGGCGAATGTCGGGGTCGCCTTTTCTTTGGTGACTTGCTTTTGGCGAAGCAAAAGAAAGTTACTGCCCCGCGCGGCATGAGCGCGCTCGTGGCTAATGAACTCGGTCATTCCACCAAACCCCACTCCCTAACCCTCTCCCCCAACGGGCGAGGGCACAAAGGCACCTTCAATCCCCGTCCCGGCTACCATCCACCCAAAGCAAAGGAGATCGCTATGCGTTTAAAAGACAAAGTCGCCGTCATCACGGGTGGCGCTCAGGGATTTGGTTACGGTATCGCTGTCCGCTATGTTCAGGAGGGCTGCGGCGTGATGCTGGTTGACGTGAATGGCGCGGCAGCCGAACATGCGGTGGCACAGCTTCAAGCGGTGGCTCAGGCATCAGGCGCACCACCGGTGGTGGCTCAGCAGGCAGACGTGTCAAAAGCTGAAGACTGGGACGAGTTGGTGAGCGCGGCATTGGTCGCCTTCGGGCGCATCGACATCGTGGTCAACAACGCCGGGGTGTCACACAAAAATCAGCCGATGCTTGACGTGGACGAAGCCGAGTTTGATCGCGTTTATGCGACCAATGTGAAGTCGATTTATCTGTCTGCGAAATACGTGGTGCCGGTTTTTCGTTCGCAACATGGCGGCTGCTTTGTGCAGATCGCGTCGACGGCGGGCGTGCGACCACGGCCCGGTTTGACCTGGTACAACGGGTCGAAAGGCGCTGTGATTGTGACCAGCAAATCTATGGCCGTCGAGCTGGCAAAAGACAAAATCCGCGTGAACTGCATCAACCCGGTAGCAGGCGAAACGCCGTTGCTGGCTACGTTCATGGGCGAGGACACGCCGGAGAAACGTGCGCTATTTACGGCGTCTATTCCTCTCGGGCGGCTGTCGACGCCGAGGGACATTGCCAACGCGGCGCTGTTTCTTGCCAGCGACGAAGCCGAGTTCATCACCGGCGCTTGCCTTGAGGTGGATGGTGGGCGCTGCGTATAGAACGCCCGTTTAGCGCGAGTGATCGTCTATCCTCACGGCTAGGAGGAAAGCAACATGGCAAAGTCACTGTCCGGGCTCGACGCGTCGTTTCTTTATCTGGAGACGCCGGAGCAGCCGATGCATGTCGCGAGCTTGTGCATCTACGAGGTGCCGCCCGAGCTCAAGCACGATTTTGACGCTGAGGTGGTCGCCCATTTGAAGCGGCGACTGCATCTCGCGCCGATCTTCACCAACGTGCTGGCGCATGAGAAATATGGGCTCGGACATCCACACTGGGAGCATGTTGACGCGGTTGATTTCGACTACCACGTGCAACACATCAAGATTCCCAAACCGGGGTCCATGCGGCAGCTTGAAGCGGCGGTGGCGAAGGAGCATGCGCGTCTGCTGGATCGCTCGCAGCCGCTGTGGCAGTTCACCATTTTCTCGGGATTAAAGACTGGCGAGATCGGTTTTTACGGCAAAGTGCATCATGCGGCGCTCGACGGGAAGGGCGGCATGGTGCTCGCTAATTCGATCCTCGATTTGACGTCGACACCGCGCGAAGTACCGCCCGCCGTTGCGCGCGCCGCGCCGCCAAAAACCAGCATGAAAATCGGCGAAATGATTGGCGCTGCGTTCTCCAATTCGCTCGCTCAATACGCGAAGATTGCCAAGTCGCTCCCGAGCCTGGCCGGTGCCGTAGCGCAGGCTGCGTCACCGATGCTTAAGAAGGCGATGTCGAATCACAAAGTGCCGTTTAATTTTGCGCCACGCACGCCGTTCAACGTGAACATTTCGGCGAAGCGAAATTTCGCGACGGCGACGTTGTCATTCGCTGAAACCCGTGCTGCGGCAAAGGTGCTGGGCGGCTCAGTGAACGACGGCGTGCTGTTCGTTTGCGCTTCGGCATTGCGCACGTATCTCAAGTCGCACAATGCGTTGCCGAAGAAAACGCTGGTTGCTGCGATGCCGGTGAGTTTGCGCGAAGAGAGTAATAAGGAGCTGAATAATCAGGCGTCGATGGTGCTCGCAGAACTGGGCACCAATCACGGCGATGCGGCGAAGCGCTGGACAGCAATACTCACCTCAACCAACAAAATCAAGGAATCGCTGAAGAGTCTCAAAAGCGTGCTGCCGACTGACTATCCGGGCTTGCTCGCACCGCTGATGGTGTCTCGGCTAAACGCTGCCGTGGCGAGCACGAAATTAATGGAGCGTTTGCCGCCGGTCGCGAACCTTGCGATTAGTAATGTGCCGGGGCCACAAGTACCGCTGTATTTGGCCGGTGCGCAGATGAAAACGTTTTTCCCAGTGTCGATCATCACACATGGTTTGGCCTTGAACATCACGGTTCAAACGTACTGCGGGCGCATCGATTTCGGCATCATTGCATGCAAAGAAGCGGTGCCAGATTTGCATGATTTTGCGACCGCGATTGCGGGTGGATTTGATGAGCTCATCGCGCTCGCTGAGGCGAAAGTGGCGCTAGAAAAAGAGCGCGGCGAAGTGTTGGAGATTGCGGTGAATGCGCCGCTGCCTGTTGCTAAAGCTGCATCCAAACCGAGAGCAAAGTCGGCCACGAAAGTGGCCGCAAAAGCCTCAACCAAAACTGTTCCAAAGGCGAAAATAAAGGCCGTGGCAAAGCCAAAGCCAGCACTTAAGCCAGCGAGCAAAAAGCCTTCGGTAAAAAAATCTCGCAACGTTTGAGCACTGACTCAAACGCGTCCCGCTAAGATCACCCCGGAACATTTTTCGCAAAGATACTGTGCCGAAACAAACTATTCACGAAAAAGCCCCGAATCCTTTTTTGATGGCGCTGGAGGCTCGGGCACCGTGGGAGTGGGGCGTGGCGCTCGCCGCCTGGCCAATGCTCAAAATGATGGGCAGCTGGCCAAAACCTTCATCCACAATCGGCGAGCGGCAGCACGTGATCGTCTATCCGGGCCTGGCAGCGGGCGATGCATCGACACAACCGCTGCGCGCCTTTTTGAAGGACTTGGGTTACGAGGTTCATGGCTGGTATCAGGGCATGAATCGTGGGCCGCGCACAGGCGTGCTGGAACGTATGCAGGAGCAACTGGAAGCAGTTAACAAAGACACCGGACAGGCGGTGTCGCTAATCGGTTGGAGCCTCGGCGGCGTGTACGCGCGCGAAATGTCGAAACTGTCGCCGAAGGCGGTGCGTAACGTGATCACGCTCGGCACGCCGTTCGCGAAAAGTCCGCGCTCAACCAACGCGTGGCGGGTTTATTCGATGCTCTCTGGCGAGACACTGCCAGATGAACTCGCGCTGCGCACCATCGCGGAAGCGCCGCCTGTGCCCTACACCAGTCTGTATTCAAAAACCGATGGTGTGGTGGCGTGGCCGTCGAGCATTCAACAGCCTGTAGCCAGCAATACCTCCATCGAAAACATCGAAATTTTTGCCAGTCATCTGGGCATCGGCGCGAACCCTGCTGCGTGGTACGTGATCGCTGATCGCCTGGCGCAACCGGTCGGTAGCTGGAAGGCGTTTTCGCCGCCGATGAGCGCACGCTTTTTGTTCGGTTAGGCCGCTCAACACATGCAAGTTAAATCAAATGGCCTCGACTTCGAAGTCGAAATCAACGAGCCCGGTCGTCCCGACGGCGCGCCGACCGTGCTGCTAATCATGGGCCTAGGCATGCAGCTGGTAGCGTGGCCACCTGAATTCGTGAAAGCCCTGACCGATGCGGGTTACCGCGTGGTGCGTCTGGACAATCGAGACATCGGTTTGTCGCACAAAACCACCGCTAAGTTGCCGAACCTCGTGTGGATGGGGCTTAAATTTCGACTCGGGTTTGCGGTTCGTACGGATTACACGTTGCGCGACATGGTGGAGGACACGCGCGGCGTACTCGACGCGCTGAACATTACGCGCTGTCACGTCATCGGCGTGTCGATGGGTGGAATGATTGCGCAGGGGCTGGCGAGTCATCATCCGGATCGGGTACTCTCACTCACCAGCATCATGAGTACGACAGGCGCGCGCGGATTACCGCAGGCAACGCCTGCCGCCACGATGGCGCTCTTAAAGCGTCCGAAAAGCCGCAAGCGTGAAGACATCGTCGAGCATTTTGTGAAAGTGCTGACGGTCATTGGTAGCCCGAAATATCCGATGGTGGAAGCGGAACTGCGTCAGCGCATTGGTGAGGCGTACGACCGCTCGTTTTATCCGGCAGGCACGATCAAGCAAATGGGCGCGATCATGGCGTCCGGTGATCGCAGCGATGAGGTGCGCAAAATCACGGTGCCGACGCTGGTGATTCACGGAAAAGACGACCCGCTAGTGCCTTTGAAGCATGGCGAAGATACGGCAAAAAAAATCGCTGGCAGCGAATACACCGAGATCGATGGCATGGGCCACGACCTCGGCGTGCTGCCGGTTTTGATGGAGCGGATCGTGCCGTTTTTGCGGGCACATACACCCGTCTGATCAAAGCAACTTCACGCTGAAACGACTGTTGCACCGGGGCTAGAGCTTAATACGTGCAAAAGTCAACTTTTGCACTAATTCACTGCTAGCCCCTGAACGAATGCCGTTTCTTCCGAAAGCTATTGCATTGCTGCCTTGCTGTCGATCAGATTCATCATTTCTCCCAGCGTGCGATAGAGCGCGTGCTGGCGGCGCGCAAACTCCTTCGTCTCGTCAGGCGAAAGGATATAAGGCAGCGAACCGGTTTGAGCGGTCCCAGCGAGCCATGCCGGGTCGGTCGCAACGACCTTGAGCGCTGCCACTAACTTGTCACGAACATCGATTGGCATCTTCGCGGGGCCATAAATTGCACTCCAGCCAACGATAGCCTCCATCTCGGGGTAACCCAGTTCGCGCGCCGTTGGAACATCGGGTAGCGTGGTCATGCGCTCGGGATTGGTCACGAACATCGCACGCAGTCTGCCTGCTTTCATGAGCGCCAGGAATGGGCCGAGGCTGCCGCAGGCGAACTCAGTCTCACCGCCGAGTAGCGACATAACCGCGTCGCCCGTGCCCTTGTAGCCAATCTGCGTCGGCACCTGATCGGTCAGCTTCAATAGTTTGAACAGTTGCCGCGGCCCCATGTCGTTGGTCGTCAACGAACCGGCGGTGCCGAAATTCAACGTTTTGCCCTTGGTTCGCAGCGCAGTGGCGAGTTCATCGAAATTTTTGTAGGGCGATTTGGCGTTGACGACACATCCGTATGGGTTTAGCTCTAACGTCCCGATGAAGGTGTAGTCGTCCCATTTGTATTTGGTCGACGTCGGCATGATGGCCGGCAGGATCGCCTGCGACCCGGTGCGCGCCAACAGCAGCGTGTAGCCATCTGGCGGCGCGGCAACGACCTGCGCCGAGCCGATCACGCCGCTGGCTCCGGTCTTGTTAACCACCACAATGGTTTGACCCAGCACCTTCGATGCGGCGATGCCGAAGTTTCGCGCCGCGACGTCAGCGTCGCCACCGGTGCTGTAGGGCGCGATCAGGGTGATCGGTCGATTTGGGTAAGCGCCGTCTGCGGTTGCCGTCCCTGAAGAAATGGCAACGGCCACCCCGACACCGATGGCAAGTAGCTGCGACGCAAGCGTCGAAATGCCTGTGTGACGTGTGAGCGGTGAAGCTTTGAACATGCTGTGGTCTCCTTGTTGAATCATGGTTGCGGCCTTTGAAATTTCTATCTTTCAGGCTCTTGGTGGATTGTCTAAGACGCGTTTTTGTCGCGCCTGCGTTCATCATGCAGAACCATCACACAATCCACGGCGACGGGCCCTTCGGGGCCCACCATCACCGGGTTTAGGTCAAGTTCTGCAAGTACGGGGGTCATGCTATGCGCCCAATATGCCAGATCGCTTAACACGCGGGCAATGGCGTTACGGTCGACGGCCGGTTGCCCACGCACGCCGTTCAGCAATGCGCCCATGCGTAGCTCCGCCAGCATGCGCAGCCCTTCTTCGGGCGCAAATGGAGCACGGCGAAATACGACGTCCTTGAGCACTTCAACCAGCACGCCGCCAAGTCCGACCATAACGATCATGCCAAACACCGGATCACGCTGCACGCCGACGACCAGCTCGAGATGACCGCTGGCCATTGGCTGCACCAGAATGCCGCTGAGTCGGGCTTCGGGCAAAGCCTCTTTCGTACGCTGAGTTAGTCGCCGAAAGCCTTCACGGATCGCCGCTTCGTCGTTGAGCTTGAGCAGCACACCGCCGATTTCGGTCTTGTGCGTGACGTCTGGCGATTCGACTTTGAGCGCCACCGCTCGCCCAGCGTTTTGCCACAACAGAACCGCCTCGTCCTCGCTCGTCGCGAGCGAAACGGTTGCCATCGGAATGCCTGCGCTGCGCAACCATTCGGTCGCTTGCACGCTGGGCTGAACGCCGTCGATGATGGTTGCAGGAAGTGTTGTTGCGCGACCATTTACCGATTGGTGCACAGCGATGCCGCGGCGCTGCCATTCGCAATAGCGCGCCAGCGCGGCCGCAGCTTCAACCGCCCGTTCACCGGCGCTATAGACGACGATGCCCATTTCGCGCAATCGGCGCAGCGCCTCGGTCGGCGCAGCAACCCAGCACACAAAAAATGGTTTGGTCGTACGCGCCTGAATCTCGCCAAAGATTCGCACCAGCGTATCGACATGCGCAGTCATCAATTGCAGCCAGACGATACCGATATGAATCTCTGGATCATCCAGCAAGGCCACCACCGATTCACGCAAAAGCTCGGGTCGCGCAACAAATTGCCCTGTCACGTCCACCGGATTGCCTGCCGCGCCAAAGGTCGGCATTACCGCCGCTAGCCTCGCTTGAATCTGTTCTGACAGCTCGGGAATCTTGAGCCCCATCTCTTCAGCACGATCAGCCATCATCACGCCAGCACCGCCCGACTGGGTGGCGATACCGAGGCCAAATCCATCCGCCACGCGCGGCTGGCTTAGCGCCTCCAGCATGTCGAGCATCTGTTCTTCGTTGCGAGCCCGCAGCACACCGTACTGCCTGATAACCGCGTCGAACACTGCATCCTCGACCGCCAACGCCCCGGTGTGCGAAGCCGCAGCGCGTGCGCCCGAAGCCATGCGGCCCACCTTGGTCAATACCAGCGGTTTGCCGAGTGCCTGACAACGTTGCGCCAGACGCACCAGCGCGGCCCCGTCGTCCAACCCTTCGAGATAACCAGCGGCCACTTTGATGCGCGGATCTTCGATGACCGCCATCATAAGTTCGCTGAACGCCAGATCAATCTCGTTGCCAGTGTTGATGAAATAACCCAGGCCCAACCCACGCTGGCGCACCAGCGCGGCGATGGCGGTGCCGAACGCGCCGGACTGCGTGACAAACGCGATGGGGCCGGAACCGGTTTCACCATCGGCGTACTGGCTGAAGGTGGCGTAAACATTTTCAAAGGCATTGATAAAGCCGAGGCAATTCGGACCACAGAGCACGACGCCAGAGCTGCGCGCCTGATCAAGCAGTGACTGTTCCACGGCTTTGCCAGCGACGCCCATTTCGCCAAATCCCGAGCTGAAGATCACCGCCGCGCGGATGCCGCGTTTGCCGAGCGCTTCGATGCTCGCCCGCACTTCACTCGCAGGCACCGCAATAATCGCCAAGTCTGCTGCGACGGGCAACATTTCAATCGACGCGAAACACGGTAGCCCAGCGATTTCGGCGTACTTTGGATTCACCGGCAAAATCTGACCTGCGTAGCCCTTTTCCAGCAAATGCTTTAACGGACGACCGTTGATCTTGCCGAGATCAGCCGACGCACCGATGACCGCGATGGAGCGCGGATGAATCAGACGCTGGACGATATCGGCGCGTTCAGTGGGTGTGAGTGTCATGAGCAGTTAACGTCAGTGAACATCAATTAGTTTCAGTTGGAAAAGGCCGAAATGCCGGTTTGTGCCCGGCCCAGTACGAGCGCGTGGATGTCGTGGGTGCCTTCAAGTGTGTTGACTGTTTCGAGGTTCAATACGTGCCGGATCACGTGATATTCATCCGAGATACCGTTGCCGCCGTGGATATCGCGAGACATGCGAGCAATGTCCAATGCCTTGCCCGCGCAGTTGCGCTTAAGCAGCGACACCATCTCAGAACTGGCGCGACCTTCATCGCGCAGACGGCTGAGATGTAGACAGGCATGCACGCCCAACGTGATCTCGGTTTGCATGTCGGCGAGCTTTTTTTGAATCAGCTGATTCGCAGCCAGCGGTCGGCCAAACTGCTTGCGGTCGAGCGCGTACTGCCGCGCTGCGTGCCAGCAAAATTCCGCCGCACCCATCGCGCCCCAGCAGATGCCGAAACGCGCATTGTTAAGACACGAAAACGGCGCTGCGATGCCACGCGCACCGGGCAGGCGCTGCGATTCCGGAACAAAAACATCGTCCATCAAAATCTGGCCCGTCGGCGAGGCACGTACCGAAAATTTGCCTTCGATCTTGGTGGTCGCAAGCCCCTTCATACCGCGCTCAAGAATGAAACCGGCGACGACGCCCTCATCATCCTTTGCCCACACGATCATCACGTCGGCAATTGGCGCATGGGTGATCCAGGTTTTGCTGCCGGATAGCCGGTAACCGCCGTCTACCTTCCTGGCGCGTGAACCCATACTGCCGGGATCGGAGCCATGATCCGGCTCGGTCAATCCAAAGCAGCCCAGCTTTTCGGCGCGGGCCATAACCGGAAGATATTGCTCGCGCTGGTCTTGACTCCCGAACAGATAAATCGGCAACATGCTGAGCGTTGTCTGCACGCCAAGTGCCGACCGAAAGCTAGTGTCAACGCGTTCGAATTCGCGAGCGATGAGGCCATAACCAACGTAGCTGATGCCCGCGCAACCAAAGCCGTCAATCGTTGCGCCCAGAAATCCAAGATCGGCCATTTCGCGCATGACTTCGACATCGAAATGCTCATGGCGGTGCGCCTCAAGAATGCGCGGCATCAGACGCTCCTGCGCATATTGCCGGGCGCTGTCGCGAATCAAGACTTCTTCTGGCGTCAGCAGGCTGTCAAAGTGCAGCGGGTCTTTCCAGTCGAACGACACGTCGCGCATTCCGGCTTTGCGCAATGCCAACGCGTCAGGCGCATGATGTTGCATCAGGGACGTGCCGCTTTAGCGGATGTCGCGAGCGGGCGAAACTTTGGAATGCCCGCCTCTTCGCTGATATCCACGCAGTGCACTTCAACGCGCATGCCAATATGCAAATCTTCTGGTCGGCAATCGGTCACCTGACCGTACATTCGAGCGCCATCATCGAGATCAATCAGACACATCAGCAGCGGAATCTCCGACTGCCACTCGGGCGAATTCATCGCCACGGTGCGCGAGATCGTGTGCGAATAGACCGTGCCGAATGGTTTGGCATCAACCCATTTCAAATCGCGGCTGCCGCATTCGATACACCACGGTTTGGGATGAAAGTTAAAGGTCGCGCAACGTGAGCATTCCTGCAGCACAAAGCGCCCATTCTTCGCGGCAGTCCAGAACGGTCGCGTAAGGTCCGTGATGGTGGGCAGCGGTTTGCTGGTTGACAGATCATTAGTGGCACTCATGAGCTAAGGCTCCGTTCCAAGAATTAGCGAAATACAGCTACGGCCGGGCCGACCGTAGGGAATGCCGCCGAAGCCACAGGCAGCGCCGATGCTGGCGTTCTTGACCTGACGCTCGCCAGCTTCGCCGCGCAACTGGGTGACGGCCTCAACCAGCGGCATAAAGCCACCAATGGCGCCGCCCGGCTGACCGCCAGACAACTGCCCGCCATCGGTCGACATCGGGAAGTCACCGTTAAAGCTCAAATCATGTTCCTCGACAAAGCGGCCGCCTTCGCCTTTTTTGCAAAAGCCATGATCTTCGATGGTCATCATGGCGATGAACGGGTAGTCGTCATACGGTTGCAGAAAATCGATGTCACGGTGGGTCACGCCCGCGGCCTTCATGGCCTGGGGTGCCGTCTGCGCGAAACCGGTGGTCGTGATGTCCGGCAGCGAACGTGAGCCGTGGTAGTAGTTGTTGATCTCACCGAAACCGCGCAGATACACGGGCCGATCAGTCAGCGTACGTGCCGTCTTCGCCGAGGTGACGATATAGGCGAGCCCGCCATTAACGATGGGCACACAATCAAGCAGCC
>JBBRGY010000082.1:0-10116 GCA_038223495.1 Burkholderiales bacterium
GTCGGATGCACAAAGTGATAGTGATGCTTACCCATGGCGCACAATGCGTTGGAGTACTTTGCGAACGACTTTCATGTTGCACTGCTGGTGCCGTTTGGTGAAATGAAACCCATGTCCGGCGTTCGCAGGCCCATTCTGTAAATAACCCGTTTCCCGTGTATCGTTCGATGAATGTCGAGTTCGGCGAGGCAGTGGCTCGAACTAGCGATAAGCGCCGCTCCGACCGACCTCTCCTAGTCGTAGTGATACCGACAACCAATCACCACAATCTGATCGTCTTCGACTGCGTAAACCAGCCGGTTAGATTCATCAATCCGTCGCGACCAGTAACCGCTCAGATTCTCGCGTAGTGGTTCGGGTTTGCCTATGCCGGTGAAGGGTTCTCTAAGAACTGCTTCGACGAGTAGATTGATCCGACGTAGCGTCTTTCGGTCTTGCGTTTGCCACCAAACGTAATCGTTCCAAGCAGCGTTAGTGAACGCGATTTGACGCTGAGTTTGCGACACGTGCGGCACCTATTCGGCAGCGATGAGCTTCTTAACTTTTGCCTTGCCTTGGCGATGTTGCGCGATTGACTTCTGCAGGTGGGCTGCATTGGCAGGTACTTTAAGCAGGTGCATGGTTTCCATCATGCTGTCAAAGTATTCCTGCGAAACGATGACGGCGTTTGGCGCATCGCGCCGTGCAATCACAGTGTAATCAACGTCATCCACCACGCGGTCGATAAGGCCTTTTAGATTATTTCTTGCGTCTGAGAAATTCACAATGAGCATGTTTCTCCTCCTTCCATAGTTGTACGTATTATAGGACAAGTATGTCTGGTTTCCTCAGTTTTAGTTTCGTGGGGTTGGTCGCGTTTGGGCTGCTTTTATGCCTCGGCGGGTAGGTCACGACGAGAAGTGGTGATCACAATGGGTTCGTGGCCGAACGTCAAATCGCCATCCACTTGAGCATTCACACTGCTTCGATCAGAAGGGAGGTGCAGTCTGCATAGCGGTCGCAGTCCTGTCCCGCCACGTACGCGATTTTCATGATGAAATCGCACCCATTGACTGCAAACCAAAGTGACCACCGCCATGATGACTGACACCGCACTAGCCATTCTTCACCACTTGCTTGCGTTTGGCATGGTTGGACTGATCATGGCGGAATGGGTGATTCTGCGCGGGGCGCCATCGGCGGACGTGGTGCCTCGAATTGCGCGGATTGATGCGTTCTACGGTGGGTCGGCTGGGGCGTTATTGGTTGTCGGCGTGCTGCGCGTTATTTACGGCGTTAAGGGCTATGCGTTCTATACGGGCAACCCGGTGTTTTGGTTGAAGATCGCGTTGTTTGCGACCACGGCTTTGTTGTCAGTGGTGCCGACGATTCGATTTATTCGCTGGTCGCGCGCTCTTCAGCAGGTTGGCGCGTTGCCGGAGACTGCTTCCTGGTCTGCCACTCGCAGGCTGATCGTCTGGGAGCTGCATTGTCTGTCTGGCGTGATGATTTGCGCCGCACTGATGGCGCGCGGGATTGGGCTCTAGCTGGCCTTCGCGGGCTGGCCCGGTTTGCTTCGCTGCACACCAACGGTCTCGGGTTGCGCGAGTTGCAGACGGACGGGTGGCAAGCCACGCAACACGAGTGCGAGATCGTCCACCGCCATCTCGCCGATGAGCTTTAGCGCGCTGTCGAGTCCGCCGGCGCGATGGGACGACAGAATCACGCTCTGGCAGTGGCGCAACGGATGATCGACGGCAAGCGGCTCTTCGGGGAAGACGTCAATTGCGGCCTCTATAGCGCCAGCGTCTAGCGCAGCGAGCAACGCGTTGAAATCGACCACATCGGCGCGGCTGAGTAGCACCAGTTTGGCGCCCTTCTTCAGAAGATTCAACTCGCGCTCGCCGAGAAAGTGGCGATTCTCTGACGTTGCAGCCGCCAGCACAAAAACAACGCTTGATCGCAGCAACACTGTATCGAGCGATGCCGGTTTGACGCCGTGCTCGCGCAGCACGTTGTCCGGCAGCCACGGGTCATGCGCGAGGATCGTGCAGCGAAACGGCGCGAGCAGTGGCGCTAAAGTGCGCGCAATATTGCCAAAGCCGATGATGCCAACTTCCGCACCAAACAGCGATTGCACGCCGACGTTCGCGCGCCAGCCGTAAGCCTCGCCGCCCACGCGGAACTTGCGGTCGGCTGCGGTCACGCCACGCATCAAATCAAGCGCCAGGGTCAGCGCATATTCCGCCACGGGCCGCGCAAACACTGGGGATACGCAAGCGACACGAATGCCACGTTGAAAACACGCCGCGTAATCCACATTAGGAAAGAAATTGCCCTCGATGTTGAACACCGCGCGCAGCAGTGGCGCGCGATTTAGCCGCTCAAGCGGCAGCGCGGTTTGTCCGAGCACTGCCACCGCGCGCGGCAGATATTCATCCACCATCGTCTCTGGTATCGCACCCGATTCAACGGTCACCACTTCGGCGAGCGACTCCAGACGTGCGCGATCAGCAGCCGAAAAAATCATGGCGTTGTTGCGCGGGTGCGGATCGAGCAGAACGAGCGGTTTGTCGTGGGAAACTTGCATGGCGATGAACGTGAGTGATCGAACCGACGAGGCGATTCAGAGACGACACGTTAGCGCGAGACCTTCTGCGGCGAATTTACTTATTCAGCTTTTTGCTACAAGCGCCACTAAACGGGGGATAGATGTTGTTTTGGTCGTTAGTCGACTATTGAAGAAATGAGCGTCTAGCCCAATTTCAGAGGCGTTTTCTTCAAATAGCTGACGTCGGATCTTTGGTCTCGATTAATAGGGCGTAATCGAGGATGCTGCGTCCTTAGACGTCTACGCATTTCCCGGGAATGGGATGCCGCTTCGCGCCCATGATGCGGATGTGAAACCCCGCCGCTTCAAAGTACTAGTCTGGGTATAGACTGATTTACAGTAAAAATCAGCCCGGCTCGGGCAGCGACAAGAGTCCCGCGTGTGGCTCAGGAATTTAGCGTATGAAGATCAAAAGCATTGTTACGGCGTTAGCCGCAGTGGCCGCCCTGGTGACGAGCGTTGCCGCAACGGCTCAAGACAAACCGTTGAAAGTAGGCTCCACGCCGACCGGCGTACCCTTCACTTTTCTCGATGCCAAAACCAATTCGATTCAGGGAATCATGGTGGACATCATTCGGGATGTCGCTGCCGACGCTGGGTTCAAGGTGGAAGTTGAAGGCATGTCCTTCTCCACATTAATCCCTTCCCTCACTGGCAACAAGATCGACATCATCGCTGCAGCCATGTACATCACGCCGCCGCGCCAGGAAGTCGTCGATTTTTCGCGCCCCATTTACACCTATGGCGAAGGCCTGATCGTGGCGAAAAAAGACACGAAGGAATACACCAAACTCGAAGACCTCAAGGGCATGACGGTCGGCGCGCAAAAAGGCACCGCGTATGTTGAGCCGCTGCAAAAATCCGGCCTCTTTACCGAGGTCAAGATTTACGACAACATCCCGGCGATTTTGTCCGACGTCAACGCGGGGCGTATTCAGGCGGGCTTTGCTGACAAGCCGATCGTGGCCTACAACCTGCAGCAGGGCGCCTTCGCCGACACGCGGCTGGTCAAGGGTTACGTCTCGACGTTGAGCGGCTCGGTTGGCATTGGCGTGCGTAAAGGGGATGCCGCGCTACTCAAGCGGATCAACACGTCACTTGAAAAATTGCAAAAGAACGGCACCATCGACAAAATCCTCGCTAAGTGGGGTCAGTAGCTCTACGTCTGCATCCTTTGCATTTTTGTAAGTGCACCGGGCTTCGCGCGGTGCACGGTTGAGTGACTGAGTCATATGTTCTGGAAAGACGCCGCCCTCTTTTTCCCGATCCTTTTAGAAGGGTTGCGCCTGACGGTCATTGTCACGGTCGCATCCCTCCTGTTGTCGACGGTGCTCGGCATGGTCTGGGCGCTGATGCGCGTCTCGGGCATCAAGGCGCTGGCGTTTTTTGCGCAATGCGCGGTCAATGTCATTCGCGGCATCCCGATTATCGTGCAGCTCTTCTACATCTATTTTGTGCTGCCTGAACTGGGCATCACCTTTACCGCAATGCAGGCCGCCATCATCGGGCTGGGTATTGCGTACTCCGCCTATCAGTCGGAAAATTTTCGGGCTGGCATCGAAGCCATTGATCATGGTCAGATCGAGGCGGCGCAGTCGCTCGGCATGGGCTGGGCGATGATGATGCGCCGTGTGATCATTCCGCAGGCGGTCAAGATCGTGCTGCCCCCCTACGGCAACACCATGATCATGATGCTCAAGGATTCGTCTCAGGCGTCGACCATCACGGTGGCTGAGCTCGCGATGAAGGGCCAGATGCTGGCCTCGTCGACGTTCAAGAACTCGACAGTGTTCACGCTCGTAGCGCTCTTGTATCTGGTGATGAGTGTGCCGCTCATCCTGTTCGTGGGTTGGCTCGAACGCCGCTCCAAAAAATCATGACCACGCCAGTCATTGAACTGGTTGAGGTGCACAAGCACTTCGGCAGTAACCACGTTTTGCGCGGCGTCAACGCCACCATCGCCAAAGGCGAAGTGGTGTGCATCATTGGGCCATCGGGCTCCGGCAAATCAACAATTTTGCGCTGCGTTAACGGGCTGGAAGCCTACGATGGCGGCGAGGTGCGTGTGGATGGCATTCGCGTCGACCGCAGCGCGCCGACGATCACGTCCATTCGCACCCATGTGTCGATGGTGTTTCAGCGCTTCAATCTGTTCCCGCACCGCACCGCGCTGGAGAACGTCATCGAAGGCCCGGTATTCGTCAAACGCGAACCGCGCGAGTCGGCGCTGATACGCGGTCGCGAACTGCTCGCACGTGTCGGGCTCGCGGACAAGGCGGACGCGCGCCCGGCGCAGCTCTCCGGCGGGCAAATGCAGCGTGTGGCCATCGCCCGGGCGCTCGCCATGCAGCCCAACGCGATCCTGTTTGATGAGCCGACCTCGGCGCTGGACCCGGAGCTGGTTGGCGAAGTGCTCGCGGTCATGCGCACGCTGGCAGAAGAGGGCATGACCATGGCGGTGGTGACGCATGAAATGGGCTTTGCCCGCGAAGTCGCAGACCGCGTATTGTTTATCGACGGCGGTGTCATCGTGGAAGCCGGGCCCGCCAAACAGCTATTGACCGAGCCACAGCATCCGCGCACCCAGGATTTTTTGCGCCGCGTTCTGCGTCCCATTTAGAGAGCAATTCAATCATGGCCACTGCATTTCCGCTTGAACCCTCATTGTGGGCGGCAACCGCTGCGCCCGCGCTGCCGACGCCGCCGCTTGATCACGATGTCAGCGTCGATGTCTGCATCGTCGGCGGTGGTTTTGCCGGGTTGTCCACCGCTTTGCATCTGGCCGAAGCGGGCACGAGTGTGGCGCTGCTGGAGGCATATGAGCCCGGCTGGGGTGGCTCGGGTCGTAACGGCGGGCAGGTGATTCCGGGGCTCAAGTACGACCCCGACGAGTTGCAAGCCATGTTCCCCGGCGCGTTCGGCGAGCGTCTGGCAAAGTTTGCCGGCAGCACGGCCGACTCCGTGTTTGACATGATCAAAAAGCACAATATGGAGGTGCCGCTGGCGCGCAACGGCTGGATACAGGGCGCACACACCGCAGCCGGTGTGGAGCTAGTGACCCAGCGCGCGGAACAGTGGGCAAAGCGTGGCGTCGCGGGCGCGCGGGCGCTCAGTGCGTCCGAAGTGGCAACGCTGCTGGGCACCGACAAATACCTTGGCGGCTGGCTCGATCCACGCGGTGGCGGGATTCAGCCGCTGTCCTATTCGCGCGGTCTGGCGCGTGCGGCGGTCGACGCGGGTGCCGGCATTTACGGCCACAGCCCGGCAACCGCAATGAAGCGGGACGGCTCGCGCTGGAAGGTGACCACGGCGCAAGGTGCGTCAGTCACCGCAGATCGCGTGGTGCTGTGTACCAACGGTTATTCCGGCGGGTTGTGGCCCGGTCTCGAGCGCTCGGTCATCGCACCGAACTCGTTTCAGGTCGCGACCGAGCCGCTGCCCGAGGATGTGGCCAGGACGATCCTGCCGCAAGGGCACGTGTCGTCCGACACGCGGCAGTTGCTGCTGTATTTCCGGCTTGATCACCAGCGCCGCCTGATGATGGGCGGTCGTGGGCCATTTCGTGAACCGACATCACCCGACGATTGGGGCCATCTGGAGCGCGTGATCGGGCACATGTTTCCTGCTGCCGCAAAGGCGCCCATCGCGTTCCGCTGGTGCGGTCGCGTTGCGATCACCCGTGAATTCTTGCCCCACCTGCATGAGCCCGAGGCGGGCTTGCTCATCAATATCGGTTGCATGGGTCGCGGCGTCGGCTTGCAGACGTCGATGGGCCGCGCGATGGCAGAGTACATCCAGTCCGGCAAGAGTGATTCGCTGCCGCTACCGGTGACGGGCCTGAAAGGCTTTCCGCTACATAAATTCCGCCGCCTTTATCTGTCGGCGATCATTGCGTGGTACCGCATGAACGATGGCGGGCTAGCCTGACGTCCCGTTGTTCACTTGCTGCGGGCTGCGTCCAGCAGAAATGCACTAGCGCGGCGGATCGAACCCGCTTTCGCGACTTGCCAGCCTGCCACGCTCGGTGACGATGAAATCCGAGAGAGAAACGCCGAGCGGACGATCTTTTAAAGCTGCGATTTGATAGCGCGTCGCCCGCTGATGTGGCACCGGCAGCGCGCCGATGTAGCGCACGCCTTTGTGTTGCACGATCTCGCTGGACTGGCTGACCCCGAGTTCAAACTTGCCTGCTGCGACGGCCTCGACCACTTCGACACCGAACGGCAGCACGGTGACCTTAGCTGAAACCAGTTCGTTGAGGCCCAGCGCAGAGAGTACTTTCGCAAAATGCGTACCGGCGGTTGCGCCGCGTGCCGGGTCGGCGTAGGCAATGCTCTTTGCCGCGAGCAGCGCTTTGCGGAGTGCTTCGGGCGTGCTGATGTCTGGCGCGATTGAGTTTGCGCTGACGGCGAGGCCCACCTGTACGTCGCCGACATCGCGGATGGTTGATGCATCAATGAGCCCGAGTTTGGTGAGTTGCGCGATGGCCGCGCTGCTGAGAATGACGACGTCGGGGCGCTCACCCTTTTCGACGCGTTCTCGCTGCGCACCAACGGTGTCGAACGTCGCTTTAATGCGATGTCCGGTGGATTGTGTGAACGGTGCGTCAAGGCGGGCAACAAGCTCTTTCGCCGCTCCCGCCGCAAGCACGGTAATGTCGCCAGCGAGCGCAGGTGTATTGATCAAAAGCGACAGTGCCGCCGCGCCCAATGATTGTGTAAGGAACCTGCGGACATTGAAATGCATCGCTCTATCCCTGATTTAATGCCGCCGCTCGCAGCTTGTCTTTTTTGCTGGGACGGTTGCCTTTAATACCGCCGTTACTGTCGATCACAACGCCGGTATTCGTCGGTTCAAAGCCAACAATTTGCTCTCGCGTAACGCGAATGCCCTGTCGCTTTTCAATCAGGCGAAAGTGTGATTCCATGGCCGCGTTGACGAAGCTCACGGCAAGGCCCGGCTCTCCAGCGCGGCCTGTGCGTCCGATTCGGTGGGTGTAATCGACAGCGGAACGCGGCAGATCAAAGTTGACGACAACAGGCAGTTGCGTGATGTCGATGCCGCGTGCAGCAACGTCGGTGGCGACCATGACCTGCAGCGCCTTTGCCTTGAAGTCGCGCAGCACTTGCTGTCGTTTCCCCTGGCTCAATTCACCGTGAAATGGTTCCGCCTTGATGCTGTATTTGCGCAATTTTTCGGCGACAATTTCTGCAGCGTGCTTCGTTGCTACGAACACGAGTACCCGACTCCATTGTGGGTCTTGCAGGAGATGTCTCAGCAATTGTGTGCGTTGAGTGGCGTCCACTTCGATTGCTCGCTGCACGATATCCGGCTCGCCGTCGGTCGTCTGCTCAGCTTCGATCCGAAGCGGGTCACGCAACATCGTCGCGACCAGTTTTTCGATGGCGGGCGGAAAAGCTGCCGAGAAAAAGAGGGTTTGCCGCGCAGTCGGTAGCATTTGCAAAATTCGTTGCAACTCGTCGCCGAAGCCCAAATCAAGCAATCGGTCAGCTTCGTCCAGCACCAGGGCGGATAACGCCGAAATGCTCAGCGCGTTGTGATCGATCAGATCGAGCAGACGCCCGGGTGTGGCCACGATGATGTCAGCGCCACCGCGCAGGTTCATCATTTGCGGGTTGATCGATACGCCCCCGAACACGACGGCGACTTTCACCCGTCGGGTTAGGTGTGTGGACAGGCTGACGACGGTCTCGCCCACTTGTGCGGCGAGCTCGCGCGTTGGGACGAGAACCAGCGCGCTGGTTAGACGGGTTGCGCCGCGCGCGACGGCTGGAATAGCGGCAATTTGCTGCAACAACGGCAGTGCAAACGCCGCAGTTTTGCCCGATCCGGTTTGCGCGGAGGCGATAACGTCCCGCCCTTGCAAAATCGCGGGAATCGCGGCCGATTGAATCGCGGTGGGCGCAAGATAGCCGCGCCCGGCGATGGCGCTCAGCAGGGCGGGAGACAGGTTTAACGTGGAAAACGGCATACCGTCATTATCGGCGACATGGATTAAGTCAAAATTCGGAACTCAGTACTCGGGCGCAACCTGTCGAAGCCCGATCTAATTTCCAGTTATGCCGCGAGCTCGTCGACAGGTAGAGTGCGAACGGCGCAAGTTTCCTCCTCCATGTCAAATTTCAATTATTCCCGTCCCTACCCCGGTGGCCGATCGCCTGTGATGGCCCGCAATGTGGTGTCGACCACGCATCCGCTCGCCGCGCAGGCAGGGCTGTCGATGATTCGCGCCGGTGGCAACGCGGTTGATGCGATCATCGCCACGGCTGCGGTGCTCACGGTCGTCGAGCCTTGTAGCAATGGGCTGGGTAGCGATTTATTCGCGCTGATCTGGAGTCCGGAAGACAAAGCCCTGCACGGCCTGAATTCATCCGGTCGTTCGCCGCAGGCGTGGAGCGCAGACACATTTAAAGGCATGCAAACGATGCCCGAGCGCGGCTGGATGAGCGTGTCCGTGCCCGGCGCGGTGGCGGGCTGGATGGCGCTGTCGAAGCGCTACGGGAAGCTGCCGTTCGCTGATTTGCTGGCACCAGCGATTGACGTCGCTGAGCGCGGCTACATGGTCTCGCCGATCATCGCGGGTCAATGGGCGCGCGCCGTGCCGATTCTCGAAAAGCAGCCGGGCTATGCCGAGCATTTCATGCCGCGTGGTCGCGCACCGCTGCCTGGCGAGTTGTTCCGCAATCCGGCGCAGGCTGAGGCTTTGCGCCTGATCGCGGAGAGTGAGGGCGAATCGTTCTATCGTGGCGCGCTTGCGGCGCGTATCGTGGCGCATGCAAAGGCGAACGGCGGCTTGATGACGGGCATCGATCTCGCGGCGCACGTCGCGGACTGGGTGGACCCGATCCGCATTGGTTATCGCGGCTATGAAGTCGCCGAAATTCCGCCGAACGGGCAGGGCATCGCTGCGCTCATGGCGCTGGGCATGATGGAAGAGTTTGACGTCAAATCCCTCGGCCCGGATCATCCCGACTACTGGCATCTGTCGATTGAGGCCATGAAGCTCGCCTTCCGCGATGTGCACGCACAGGTGGCCGATCCTGCCTTCATGAATGTGGCGCCTGCCGCAATGCTGGATCGTGAATTTTTGAAGCGTCGCGCGAAGTTGATCGATATGAAGCGTGCGCAAGATTTTTCGCCAAGCGCGGATCTTCGAGGTGGCACCGTTTATTTGAACGCGGCCGACGAGAGCGGCATGATGATTTCGTTCATTCAGTCGAACTACATGGGCTTTGGTTCGGGTATTGTGGTCGACGGCATTTCGCTGCAAAACCGTGCGTGCGGCTTCGTGCTCGATCCCGCTCATCCAAACTGCGTGGCGGGCGGCAAACGTCCGTTCCACACCATCATTCCGGGTTTCATCCTGAAGGATGGACAACCGCAGAGCGCGTTTGGTGTGATGGGTGGCCATGTGCAGCCACAAGGTCATTTGCAAACGGCGATTCGCATGATCGACTTTGGCGAAAACCCGCAGGCTGCGCTCGACGGGCCGCGCTTCCGTGTTG
>JBBRGY010000083.1:0-10080 GCA_038223495.1 Burkholderiales bacterium
CGTGCTTTCCCTCGAACAAAAAATGGAATTTTTGCCAGTTCACGTTCGGCGACTGCGTCCCAAGAGGCGGGGCCGACCACTTTTAAGGTGGGCTGAACCACTGCAATTTCGGCAGGTTGCACGGATTGCGCTGCCACCGCAATAGCGATGTCCGCTTCGACCGCCGCCGCGTGTGCCATGGCAACTTCGGAGCTTGCCAACGGCGCAGGCGTTGCGTGCCCCAGGTGCGACGGCCCCGACTCACCGTGAAATTCAAAGTCACCACGGAACATGCCGAGAAGATGTTCTTCAAGCCCCATCATCAACGGGTGCACCCAGGTGTCAAACAGTACGTTCGCGCCCTCGAAGCCCATTTGTGGTGAATAGCGGGCGGGATAATCCTGAACGTGAACGGGTGCAGAAATCACAGCGCAGGGCACGCCCAGGCGCTTGGCAATATGGCGCTCCATCTGCGTTCCGAGGACGAGTTCAGGTTGCAACTCTTGCACGCGCGCTTCCACGTCAAGATAGTCGTCAGTGATGAGCGCTTCTACTTCGTAGTGCTTTGCCGCCTCACGAATCTCGCGTGCGAATTCACGACTGTATGTGCCAATGCCGACGACTTTGAAACCCATTTCTTCATGCGCGACGCGGGCAGCCGCAATTGCATGCGTTGCGTCACCAAATACGAATACACGTTTGCCCGTCAGGTACGTCGAATCGACTGACTTTGCGTACCAGGGCGCCCGGGCAGTATCGGCTTCTGCGGAATTCAGAAAATCTGTCCCATCAAATCCGGCCAGTGCTGCAACTTCCGCGATGAACTCACGCGTAGCGCGCATGCCGAGTGGAATCGTTTTTGTCGAAGGCTGCGAAAAATTTTTCGTGAGCCAGGATGCGGCTTGCATCCCGATTTCAGGATAGAGCACCACGTTGAAATCAGCGTCTGATAGCCGCGCAATGTCATCGGGCGACGCACCCAGAGGGGCGACAACGTTCACCGAGACGCCGAGACGTTCGAGCAATCCCGTAATCTCACGAACGTCGTCACGATGTCGGAAGCCCAGTGCGCTCGGTCCCAAGATATTGCACGAAGGTTTGGCGGTGGCTTCTTTAGGCGTGACTCTGGGTTTTGCTAGCTTGCGTACGATTTGATAGAACGTTTCAGCCGCCCCCCAGTTTTCTTTCTTCTGATACGACGGCAGCTCCAGCGGAACGACCGGAATCGGTAGATTCAGGGCAAGCGCTAAGCCGCCCGGATCGTCTTGAATGAGTTCGGCAGTACACGATGAACCAACGAGCATCGCTTTCGGCTGGAAACGCTCATACGCTTCGCGCGCCGCTGTCTTGAAAAGTTCAGCCGTGTCGCTGCCCAGGTCACGCGCCTGAAATGTGGTGTAGGTGACAGGTGGTCGTGCGCTGCGACGTTCAATCATGGTGAACAGCAGATCCGCGTAGGTGTCTCCCTGAGGCGCATGCAAAACGTAGTGCACATCTTTCATCGCTGTGGCGACACGCATCGCGCCCACGTGCGGCGGGCCTTCGTATGTCCAGACAGTGAGTTGCATAGTTGATACTTCCTATGCGGCTAGAAGTTGACGACGCAGCAGTGGGCGTGCGAAGAGTTCGGCGAGATCCGCCGCTTGCTCGTAGCCCTGAATTGGCGTGAACACGAGCTCGATTGACCACTTGGTGGTCAGCCCCTTCGCTTCTAGCGGATTGGCGAGCCCCAGTCCACAAACTACGATATCGGGATTCGCCGCGAAACAACGGTCGAGTTGACGTTCGACATCTTGACCTTCCGACAACTGCGTTTCTATGGGCAACATCGCAAGCTCTTGCTCAAGATGTTGCCGATGCAAAAACGGCGTGCCGACCTCAACCAGTTCCATGCCCAATTCACGCGATAAATAGCGAGCAATGGGGATTTCTAGCTGCGAATCCGGGAAAAAGAAAATGCGCTTTCCTTCGAGCTTCAAGCGCAGTCGGCTCACCGCACTTGCCGCCCGCTCACGCGCACTTTTGGTGACGCTCAGAACGGTGTCGCTGCTGATGTCGAAGCTTGCCGCGGCCGCGATTATCCAGGCGGTTGTCCCTTCAACCCCTATCGGGAACGGGGCAGGAATTCTTTTTGCTCCACGCTCTTCTAGTGCTCGCGCCGTGTCTGCTAAGAACGGCTGAGCAAGGATGTAGAGTGTGTTGGGTCCGACAGTAGGTAGTGCTGTTGAACGGCGCGGAGGGAAGAAGCTCACCGGCCCGAGTCCTAGGGCTGTGAAGGTGCGTGCGAATTGATCCTCTACCACGTCAGCCAGCGAGCCCACCACCATCAGCGCAGGCGCGGCGTCGACACCAGACGCGGGTAGCGGCGGCACCAGTGAAGCGAGACACGCGTCTTCGCCTTGCGTGAATGTAGTTTCAATGCCGCTGCCGGAATAATTCAATACGCGTACGCTGTTGTCAAACTGCCGCGAAAGCCTTGATGCAGCACGAGACAAATCGAGCTTGATAACCTCAGACGGGCACGAGCCGACCAGGAACAGAAGCTTGATATCTGGGCGGCGTTCCAGTAGGCGTGTAACTACACGATCGAGTTCGTCGTTCGCGTCCGACAGTCCTGCCAGATCGCGCTCATCAATAATGGCTGTGGCAAAACGCGGTTCAGCAAAGATCATGACACCTGCGGCCGATTGAATCAAATGCGCGCAGGTCCGCGAACCGACTACCAAAAAAAATGCATCTTGAATCTTGCGGTGCAACCAGATGATTCCAGTCAGTCCACAAAACACTTCACGTTGACCGCGTTGTTTGAGCACTGGCGGTGCGGATTTGCTGATGGGAACGACGCGATGCGCTAGCACTGCATTGCTTGTCGCTACGCCAACGGCTGCACAGTCAAATGAATCGGTTGAATTCATGCTGCGATTCCTTCGACAGCACGACGATTCGTAGCTTCCGCACTACTTTGCAGTCTCGCACGACGTAATTTCAAAACAAACTGCGTAGCGTTAATGACGTAAGTGGAATATGCCGCTAAAGCGAGCCACATCTGTGCGCGCGGTGACATCCAATCAAATGCCAGCGACACCAGATAAAGCGTGTGCAGCGCGAGCACGAGCATGCTGACCATGTCTTCCCAGTAAAAGGAATGCGCAAACAAGTAAACGCCGAAAACTTCCTTTTCCCAGATGCAACCCGTCACCATGATGAGATAGAGCAAACAGGTTTTGAGGACGACTGAAGCTGTTGCGATGGCCAGGCCGTCGCCGGTGAGCAGGTAGCGCATGACCAATACCGCGCTGCCGATAAAAACGAAAAACTGGATAGGTGCTAAGACTCCTTGCACCATCGTCCACGGCGTCGCGTCTCGACGAATACGCTCTGCCGGACTGTACAAAGGTGACTGTGGACTTGGCTTGTTTTGCACGGAATTTCGTATCGGTTTACTGCTTGGATTCAGTTTTAGAACGGTTCGCGCAATGTGTCAAGTCAACTTGACGTAAATAAAAGTTGACACTCTCGTTTGACGAGCGTCTAATACGTTTGAGGTGAGTAAAAACTGCGGCGTAGTTCCACTTTCTGCGTTTTTCAATATTCACAAACGAAGTTGTTCCAAACCCGGGTGTAAGTCGTAACAAGCGCTTGACATGAAATCTGCGACAGCATCTACTAAAGACAGTTCACCAAGCATGCGCTGGTGGATCGACCACCGGACATTGCCAGTCGTGATGTCGTGGTTTTTAGGACCTGTGTTTGCGCGGAGGAGAGGCCGTCGTAGGCATGCAGGGCGAAGCTTGGATGCATTCGTCCTGGGTTCACAAGGGAGGCGTCGCATGTCAGTAGGTCAACAGTCATCGCCAGATTCAGCTCAACCTGAGCAAGACTCAACCAGTGCGTCACGCAGTGAAGGTGCAGCGGCTCGCGCAGCGCTACTGCGGAACGTGACGCCTGACACACATCCATCGTTTGACCATGCCGCTGCGCTGCCACAGACGCACGCGGCTCAGTTAACACAATTTATTCGCGGTCAGGTCATTCCCCGACTCGCCCAAGCTCACGGCCTTGCAGTTACGATGCCTAGCGCGCCCATCAGTGCGCCGATCATTCCGGCAGCGCCGTCTGCCAAAGACGTCTCGGATTTCGCAAACCTCGCGTTCCAGACCGACTCGGCGACGGTTGTAGCGCGCATCGAGGCGTTGGTCGCCAGCGGAGTTTCGATGGATCGCGTCTATCTTGACTGGGTTGCTCCAGCGGCCCGACAGCTCGGATGCGACTGGGACATTGATCGCGCAAATTTCAGTGAAGTCACTCTGGGGCTGTGGCGTTTGCAGCAATCCCTGCATGCGCTAAGCCCAAAATTTCAGGAGACCGAAAAACATACCGCGATGCCAAGGCGCGCGCTTCTGGTATCGGCGCCGAAAGAGCAACACACGCTTGGTCTGTTCATGCTGTCTGAGTTTTTTCGGAGAGCGGGTTGGGAAGTTTGGAGCGATCTGCCGGGCGATTACAGTGAAGTTGCGGCCAAGGTCAGCGAGGAGTGGTACGACCTGGTTGGTATTTCGGTCGGAACCGAGGTCAAACTCGAGGCACTGACGGTGGCGGTCACCAAGCTTCGCCATGTTTCGCGTAACCCGGATGTGGTGGTGATGGTCGGTGGCCCGATTTTTGTAGATCATCCAGAAATCGCGGCTGCAGCAGGTGCGGATTTCACCGCACACGATGCACCTGACGCAGTATCGCGTGGTGAGCGCGCAGTCTCTGCACGCGCTGCTGAGCATTTAAAACGTTAAATATTAGATAGGAGCAGTCGGGTTGGGCAGTTCAGAGCATTCGACACACGATGAGGCGAGCATTGCCGCGACAGTTGACACTGTTATGGCGGTTGACGTCGCATCTTTGCTGGGCGAAATTGACACTCACGCAGCTCTGGTCGCGCTGACTGCCGCAATTGATGTCACTTTGCTGCTCAATGCAGAAGGTCGGATTTGCGAGGTCTACTGTGCTGACCCGTCACTATTAGATAACGCGGGTCGGCAATGGATTGGCAAGCTTTGGACGGCTACGGTTACACGAGAATCGTTGCCTAAAGTTGAGGCGTTGCTACGTGATGCCGTGAACGATAGCCCAACTGTCTGGCGGCAACTTAATCACCCATCGGTTCGCGGAATTGATGTGCCCGTGTCGTACGCGGTGCGACGATTTGGCTCGCAGGGCACACTCGTCGCGATGGGGCGCGATTTGCGCTCGAACGCCGCCTTGCAGCAGCGCTTGGTCGAAGCTCAGCAATCAGTCGAGCGGGACTACTGGCGTTTGCGCGATGCGCAGTCGCTCTATCGCGTGGCTTTGCAATTGTCATCCGAAGCGACACTCGTGATTGACGCGGGCACGTTGACGGTCGTTGAAGCAAATGCTGCTGCCAATCGATTATTCTCGCTGTCGAGCGCGCAGTTGGTAGGCCAAGTTTTCCCGCTCGGCTTGGATGCTGAAGGAACCAAATCGGTAGCTGCCCAACTTAGCAAGGCACGCGTTAGTAGCGTCGTTGACGAAGCTCATGTTCGCCTGCTTGATGGCGGACGGGAGTTCTTCGTTGCCTGTGCTTATGTTCGGCAAGAACCCGGCGCATTGTTCGTGGTGCGATTCACGCCGCTCAGAGCCGATGATAGTGCGCGCAGCGTCATGAATCGTTTGATTCAGGTCGCACCTGATTGCTTCGTGATGACTGATCGCGAAGGCCTCGTCGTTGCTGCCAACGGCACGTTCGTTGAGCTTTCGCAGGTCGCCTCAGAAGAGGAGGCTTGTGGCCAGCGTCTTGATCGGTGGTTGGGGCGCACTGCGGTCGACTTTGATGTGTTGCTCACCAATCTGCGGCAATACGGTTCGGTGCGACTCTTTGTCACGACGCTCCGTGGTACTCAAGGAAACATGGCCGAAGTGGAAGTTTCCGCAGTGTCAGTCACTAGCGGACGCGAACAGTATTGCGGCTTTTCTATCCGTGATATCGGTCGCCGTCTGGGGGGTAGTGCCGTGCCCGCTGTCGCGACTGAGCGCCAACAACCGCGCTCGCTCGAACAATTAACTGAGCTGGTCGGCCGCGTGCCACTCAAAGATTTGGTCGGCGAGAGTACCGACATCATCGAGCGGCTTTGCATCGAAGCCGCCCTTGAATTGACACAGGATAATCGGGCCGCAGCCGCCGAAATGCTCGGCTTGAGCCGTCAAAGCCTTTACGTGAAGATGCGCCGCTATGGTCTCGGCAACTTACCACCCGACGAGGGCAACGCTCGCGATCTGCTCAGCCATTAAGCACGGGGCAGCAGATTTGATGAAAGCAGTAGCCACACCCGTTGCATCCGGGTCGTCAAGTACGCCCAGCGCCTCAACTGTTCTTGAGCTACTCAAGCCAGTCACGTGGTTTCCTCCGATGTGGGCATTTGCCTGCGGCGTAATTTCGTCGGGCGTTGCGCTAGAGGGCAATTGGTTCGTATTGATTGTGGGCGTCATTCTGGCGGGCCCGATGGTGTGCGCGACCAGTCAAGCAGTCAACGATTGGTTTGACCGACATGTCGATGCAATCAATGAACCACAACGGCCGATTCCATCGGGGAGGATGCCCGGCCGCTGGGGGCTCTACGTTGCCTGCGGTTGGACCGTTCTTTCACTGTTGGTAGCATCGTTTTTGGGTAAATGGGGGTTCGCGGCGGCGACTGTTGGTTTGATTCTCGCCTGGGCGTATAGCGCTCCACCGCTCCGGCTCAAGCGCAATGGATGGTGGGGCAATGCAGCCTGCGGACTTTCTTATGAGGGGCTTGCATGGATCACGGGTGCGGCAGTAATGCTGGGCGGTGCGCGTCCTAACTATGCGATCCTTTCGCTCGCGCTGCTCTACAGCATTGGCGCTCACGGCATCATGACACTCAACGATTTCAAGTCAATCGAGGGCGATGAGAAAATGGGCGTCAACTCGTTGCCAGTGCTGTTAGGCGTACCCGGTGCAGCACTCTGCGCCTGCGTGATCATGTTGGGTGCACAGTGCATCGTGATCTCACTTTTGTTTGCGTGGAACAAGCCCTGGCAGGCGATCACGATAGCGCTGCTTGTTTTGCTGCAAGCTGTTTTGATGCGCCGATTCCTCAAAGATCCAATTCGCCACGCCATTTGGTACAGCGGATTCGGCATTCCGGTGTTTGTATCAGGCATGATGGTTTGCGCATTCGCGGTGCGAACCATTGGAACTGCGTCATGACCTTGACGACCGGCGGATTTGTCGGTGATCAGCGAGTGGCGAGAAGTTTGTTTGTAGTAAAGGTGGTTCTATGAATCTAGCAGGAGTTTTTGACGTGGTCGTCGTGGGCGGCGGACCTTCGGGGGCAACGGCAGCAAGCGTGCTTGCACGCCAGGGTCATCGCGTTGCGCTTCTTGATCGCGCTGGGCGTATCAAGCCTTGCGGCGGTGCGGTTCCACCTATCCTGATCAATGAATTTCAAATACCTGATGAACTCATCGTAGCGAAGGTGAACTCTGCTCGCATGATTTCACCGAAGGGACGGGCAGTTGACATGCCCATCGAGGGCGGCTACGTCGGCATGGTGGATCGCGAGCATTTCGATGAATGGTTGCGCGTACGGGCCAATGATGCAGGCGCCGAACGTGTAACCGGGACCTATAAAAAAATATCGCGCGAAAACGGTGTGGTCACGATTCATTACGAAACGCGTGGAGCGGCGGGCGAAACCAGCGAGTCAACGCTACAAACGCGGCTAGTCATCGGCGCCGACGGCGCGCTGTCTCAAGTGGGACGTCAGGAAGTGCCGGGCGCTGATCGCCTGAAATATGTCTTCGCGTATCACGAGATCGTTCGTGCGCCTAAAGCCGATTCAGCTGTGAACGATGGCAAATCCTACGATGCACAGCGCTGTGACGTTTACTATCAGGGCCCAGTATCGCCTGATTTCTACGGATGGATTTTCCCGCACGGTGACACCATGAGCATCGGCACTGGCAGTGCGAACAAAGGTTTTTCTTTGCGCGGTTCAGTTGCCGAAATGCGCAAAGCGTGCGGCATGAGCGGGCTCGAGACGATTCGTCATGAAGGTGCGCCCATACCGATGAAACCACTCAAGCGCTGGGACAACGGCCGCGACGTTTTGCTCGCTGGCGACGCCTCGGGCGTTGTTGCGCCCGCTTCTGGCGAAGGCATTTACTACGCCATGCTGGGCGGTCAACTGGCGGGTGAAGCGGCTGCGTTGTTTCTCACAACCGGGGAAGTGAGCGCACTCAAGACCGCTCGCAAAAAATTCATGAAAACGCATGGACGCGTATTCTGGATTCTGGGCATCATGCAATCTTTTTGGTACTCCAGCGACAAACGCCGCGAACGCTTCGTCACGATGTGCGCCGATCCTGACGTGCAGCGCCTCACGTGGCAGGCCTATATGCACAAGAAGCTGGTCAAGGCAGATCCGATGGCGCACCTTCGAATCTTTCTAAAAGACATGGCGCATCTCACCGGTTTGGTCCGACCATGATGGATACAGGCAGCACGAAGCGCGCTGTCGGCACGCCCATCTGGGTGCAGTCGACCATCGCTGCGGTTGCTGCGACTGCCGTTGCCACAACGGGCGCAGGGCTCACGCGCCTTGGACCTTGGTACTACGGACTTAAAAAGCCATCTTTCCAACCACCAGACTGGTTATTCGGACCAGCGTGGACCACCATTTTTATATGTTGTGCGATCGCTGGTGTATGGGCATGGCGACGTGCGCAATCAACGCGTCAGCGGTTCCTAATAGTCGCTCTTTTCGCATTCAACGCGGCGATGAACGTGACCTGGAGCATGCTCTTTTTCTATCTGCATCGTCCCGATTGGGCATTGCTGCAGGTGGGATTTCTCTGGCTGTCCATATTTGCGCTCATGGTGTTTTTCTGGCGCTGGGCGCGACATTCAAGCTGGCTGCTAGCACCGTACCTCGTGTGGGTATCGTTTGCTTCGGTACTCAACGCTGCCATCGTCTCGTTGAATGCACCATTTGTTGGTCGGACCTGAAGATGCGTCATAACCGCCTGCCTGATGCGTCGTTGGGGCTTTGACCATGGACATGATCGACCCTCTTTTTCGCAGCGGCAGAGTCGCGGATATCGTCATCGCTGTCATGGTGCTTGAAGGGTTGGCGTTCGTCATTGCTGCACGCACGCGGACGAGAACCTGGTCGCTTGCAGCCATGCTGGCGGGCTTGTTGCCCGGACTATTTTTGGTGCTTGCATTGCGAGCGGCGCTGGTTCAAGCCTCGTCACTCTGGATTGCCGCGGCGTTATCGGCGGCATTGGTTTCGCATCTACTTGATATGCGGCTCCGACTGTCTGCCACGCACAAAAATTGAATCAGCGCATATCAAACTTGGCCGCAGATAAAGCTTCATCCCACATGCCCACCGCACCTTTCCCTTTTTCAGCCATCGTCGGTCAGGACGAAATGAAACTCGCGCTGCTGATCGCAGCGGTTGATCCGAGCGTAGGCGGGGTGTTGGTACTGGGTGACCGTGGCACAGGGAAATCGACAGCGGTGCGCGCATTGGCCGCACTGCTTCCCAAAATGCGCGTCACCACGGGTTGCCGCTATGGTTGCGACCCAGCATCAACGAGTTCTAGTTGCAGCGAATGCGCCACACTTAAAGCGAGTGGTACTGCGATCAAAAGCCACTTGACGCAAGTGCCGGTGGTTGATTTACCACTCGGCGCTACCGAAGATCGCGTGATCGGTGCACTCGATCTTGAGGCCGCACTCACTAGCGGCGTGAAGTCCTTCGAGCCCGGTTTGCTGGCCAAATCGCATCGGGGATTTTTGTACATCGACGAGGTGAATCTGCTAGAGGATCATCTCGTAGATTTGTTGATTGACGTCGCCGCCTCTGGCGAAAACGTTGTCGAGCGCGAAGGCCTAAGCGTGCGTCACCCTGCACGCTTCGTACTCGTCGGCAGTGGCAATCCAGAAGAGGGCGAGTTGCGCCCGCAACTTCTGGACCGCTTCGGATTGTCAGTCGATGTCACCACGCCAAAGACAGTCCCTGAACGGGTCGCAGTCATTCAACGACGCGATGCTTACGAGCG
>JBBRGY010000084.1:0-10072 GCA_038223495.1 Burkholderiales bacterium
CGGCGCACTCGGCGTTGAATTGCTCGCCAAGCGTAAAGTACGGCAACGTGGCGGACGATTGATGTAATCAGCTTTTTGATGGAATGACGCTTACATAGGGGCTGGCATCAATTTTTTTAAGAAGTCGACTAATCCGGTTTATGAGCATTAGCCCCGATATAACGGTCGTTTCAACCAAAAGCCAACTCCAAATTTTTTGCAAAGAGATCTCCCAATGATCGGACGTTTAAGCGGAACCTTAGCTGCCAAACAGCCCCCCCAAATCGTCATCGATGTGAACGGCGTCGGCTACGAGGTTGACGTGCCGATGAGCACGTTCTACGCCCTGCCCGCCACCGGCGAGCGCGTGCAACTGATGACGCATTACGTCGTCCGGGAAGACGCGCATTTGCTGTTCGGTTTCGCCACCAACGACGAGCGCGCCGCGTTTCGCCAACTCATCAAAGTCACCGGCATTGGCCCGAAAGTCGCGCTCGCCGTGCTGTCCGGATTGTCCGTCGCCGAACTCAATCAGGCCATCATGATGCAAGACGTTAAGCGCCTCACGCGCGTGCCCGGCATTGGCACCAAAACGGCCGAGAGATTGCTGCTGGAACTCAAGGGCAAAGCCGTTGCTGGCTCCGGTGCGCCCGGCGCCCTACCGCTGCCGCCAAGTCCCGCTGATGACGTGGTGAACGCCTTACTAGCACTCGGTTACAACGAAAAAGAAGCCGCTTTGGCGTGCAAAGATTTGCCGGCCGATCAACCGTTAAATGATTCGATTCGGCAGGCGTTGAAACTGCTCTCGAAGGCGAAATAGGGCTTATCTGCTTTCGGGCGATCCGCGTATTTGCATTAGCCATTGACCGGCGTCGTGGTCGCCTGATCGTCGGCTGCAGCAGGTGCGTTTGCTGACGCTCGCATCGCGCCGCCCGCTTCGCCGGCGAAGCGGATAGCCCACGCGGTGATCGGCGGGCCGATGGTTTCGAAAACGGCAACGGCTGCCAGCACAATCGCCGCCACGTGCGCACCCATTTCGGGCAACAATTGGTTCGTCGTCTGCACCAAACCGATGGCCAGACCCGCCATAGGCACCAGCAGCAAGCCCTCGGCGACGGAGCGTTGGTGAGTCTGCCCGAAGAGCACGCCGCAACCGTAAACTGCACCGACCTTGGTAAAAGCGCGCACCGCTACGAAACCCAGTGCGATGGGTGCGTAGAGCAGCACTTCCTTGAGATGCAAATTTGCGCCAGCAAACACGAAAAGGATCACAAAGAACACGTCGCCGCCGCCGCCAAATTCCACGCGCGTCAACCGCGTGCGGCGCTGCAGCCAACGACACGCCATCCCTAGCGAGAGCCCCGCAAACAACGCTGACACCTTAAATGCTTGCGACAATCCGAGCGTGAGCATCACAGCCCCTACGACGAGCGCAAAGCGAAAGTGTTCCTCATCGGCCCGGGTGAGCCTGGCAATGGACGTAATAAGCCATGCCACGACCACACTGACGATCACCGCACCAAACATCTGATAAGCAGGAAGCAGCAGCGAATCGCCTAGACTGAAGCTCTGTCCGACCAAAGCAATCGGCAGCGCCAGCGAAAAGAGAATGAATGACAGCACGTTGTTTGCGGCCACCAGCGTCTCGGCATTGCGTATCGTCGGGCCATTTGCTTGCAATTCTGCTGCGACGTGAATGAGCACCGCCGGCGACGACGACACCGCAATGGCGCCGACTAGCACCGCGACCATCGCTGGCGTGCCAATGGCCACCATCAGCGCAACGATGGCGACAAAAGTGCCGATGCTCTCCGCGAGGCTGGTCAACACAAGTTTCCTGTTACGCGCCGCTTTAACGGGATGCAATGTCACGCCTAAACGAAACAAAATCAGCCCCAATGCGATGTCGACCAGTATTCGTGAGTTAACGAGGGCATCGGATGTTAGTAGACCCAGGCCGCTCGGCCCGACAGCCATGCCAAGCACCAAAAAGCCGGTGATCGACGGCAGCCATTTTGCGCGGGCCGCCAATAGTCCACCCAGTACACCGAACGCGAGCAACAAACCAAAAACGATCAACGCATTGCTGTCTGGAATACCGGTCGGAAAAAAGTTTGTTATGGCTGTTTCAACGATAGCTTTGGCGGCTTTCGCAGTGGGCTCCGCAGCAGCGGGTGGGACGGTAGGGGCGACGGTGATGGCGGCTGACATAAATACTTCTTGCTGTTCGTGGTGACTCACGTATAAACACTTGACTGCGTGCAACAAGCAGGTCGCAGCGGGCTATTCAAACCGTAGTAGGAGACGAAACTGCGCAAATCAGCGTGGCGCAACCGTCGCCGATGATTGGCTGGCGAGGTGATGAAACTGCGTTGAGTACCGATTCTATGAGGATTTTGTTGCGTTACCCAGGCTGCGCAATGTGGTAACCCAGCGACTGTTCAGGTCGTTTCTTCTGGGATCATTTTGTTTGCGCAATGCAAATGAAAGCGACCGTCCTGCGCGTTATTAAAGCGCTCGCAACCAAAAACGCTCTTCAATCGTTCTGAGCCTGCGACGAGCTTAGCGCGAATAGAGAAATGTTCTTCGTTGGAGCGGTCTTCGGGCGCCAACGTCATCCGCTCACCTAACGGGCGAGCGGACAAGGCGACTCCCCCAATAGAATAGCTGTATGGCTATCCACGATGACACGCTCTCAAGTGCTGCGACGCGCCCATTCGGTGACGTCCGCGCACGCACTGACGACTGCGCATCTGATCGCCTGATCGCTCCGAAGAGCGAGAGCAAACAGGAAGAAGCGTTAGAGCGTGCTCTGCGCCCAAAGCAGCTTGACGAATACATCGGTCAGGAAAAGATTCGCGGGCAGCTTTCGATTTTTATTGAGGCTGCGCGCTCGCGTAAAGAGCCGCTCGATCATGTGTTGTTGTTCGGGCCGCCGGGGTTGGGCAAGACGACGCTTTCGCACATCATCTCGCGCGAGATGCGGGTGAACATGCATCAGACCTCCGGCCCGGTGCTGGAGAAGAAGGGCGATCTCGCGGCGCTGTTGACTAATCTTGAGCCGAACGATGTGCTCTTTATCGACGAGATTCATCGCATCAGCGCGGTGCTGGAGGAGACGCTGTACAGCGCGATGGAGGATTACGCCATCGACATCATGATCGGCGAAGGTCCCGGCGCGCGCTCGGTGAAGCTCGATTTGCCGCCGTTCACGCTGGTCGGTGCGACGACGCGTGCGGGCATGCTGACCAATCCGCTGCGTGACCGTTTTGGCATCGTGGCGCGGCTGGAGTTTTATAGTAATGAAGAGTTGTCGCGCATCGTGACGCGTTCGGCTCGATTACTCGACGTGAAGATGGATAGCGCGGGCGCGACCGAGATCGCCAAGCGCTCGCGCGGCACACCGCGTATCGCCAATCGTTTGCTGCGTCGGGTGCGCGATTTTGCTGAGGTGAAGGCGAACGGACATGTGACGCACGCGGTGGCGGATGCGGCGCTGGTGATGCTCGATGTCGATGCGCACGGGCTTGACGTGATGGATCGCAAATTGCTGCAAACCATTGTTGAAAAATTTGCGGGCGGCCCGGTCGGCGTGGACAATTTAGCGGCCGCGATTAGCGAAGAGCGTGAGACGATTGAGGACGTGATCGAACCGTTTTTGATTCAGCAGGGCTACATCCAGCGCACCAGTCGCGGGCGCGTCGCTACCGCGCGCGCGTATCGGCATTTTGGATTGGTGCCGCCTGCGGCGATGGGCACTGGGGAGTTGTTTACCGAATGAAACCGCCGATGACGCCGTTTAGTATTCCCGTTCGCATTTATTACGAAGACACCGATGTGGGGGGCGTCGTTTACTACGCCAACTATCTACGTTTTCTGGAGCGCGCCCGCACCGATTGGTTGCGTGCTGCGGGGTTTGAGCTTGACGTCATTCAGCGCGACCTAAAGGCGGTGTTTGTGGTGCGCCGCGTTGAGGCGGACTATCACCAGCCCGCGTTGCTTGGCAATATCATTACCGTGACGGCCGAGCCCGCTGAAGTCGGCGCAAGCAAACTCGTCATCGTGCAACGCGTATTGCGCGGCGATGAACTGTTACTGTCCGCGAGAGTCACACTGGCATTCATTGCCAGCGATTTGTCCGGCCCGATCCGCATGCCGCCGGAGCTTCGTGCGGCCATGAAATCCACCATTCTTCCGATTGCCGAATGAAGCCCACAGCTGATCTCTCGTTTCTTCATCTCATCATCGGCGCCAGCCTGCCAGTGCAGGCAGTCATGCTGCTGCTGGTGCTGTTGTCGCTTTGGTCGTGGTGGTTGATCTTTTACAAGGGGGCGACGCTGAAGCGCGCTGCCAAACGTAACGCGACGTTTGACGATACTTTCTGGCAAGGTTCTGACTTAAATCAGCTCTACCAGCGCGTCAGTGAAGGGCGTGAAAAGCTGGGGCCGCAGGCTGAAGTGTTCGCCGCAGGTTTCCGCGAATTCATCAAGCAAAAGCGGCAAGCGTCGGTGTCGAAAGAAGCCGTCGTCGACGGCACGCGCCGCGCCCTCAAGGCTGCGATGCAGCGCGAAATTGATGCGCTGGAATATCAGCTGCCGGGCCTCGCTACGGTCGCTAGCGTCAGCCCCTACATCGGTCTGCTCGGCACGGTTTGGGGCATCATGAATTCGTTTCGCGGCCTTGCCAATGTCGGTCAGGCGACGCTTGCGCAGGTCGCACCGGGCATCGCGGAGGCCTTGATCGCCACCGCCATCGGGCTGTTCGCGGCCATCCCAGCGGTCGTCGCGTACAACCGCTTTCAGGCGCAACTGGATCGCATCCAGACGCAGCTGGAAACTTTCATGGAAGAGTTTTTAAACATTTTGCAGCGTCAGGCTTAATTTTGGGACAGCGTCAATCATGACTTTGTCACTTTCGTCTTGCCGTGCATTCGCACTGTCTGCGGCTCAGTTTCGCGTCCTGACCGAAGCTGACCCAAAATTTGGAGTTTGACATGCAACGCCGCAAACTCGTCAGCCAGATCAACGTCGTTCCTTTCATCGACGTGATGCTTGTGTTGCTCATCGTGTTCATGATTACGACGCCCGCGTTGCGTACCGGCGAAATTGATTTGCCGAGCGTTGGTCAACCTCTGACCGCTACTCAGAACGACCCGATTGAAGTGACGGTGAAGGCCGACGGCGCACTGAGCATGCGTGACGGCAACGTGACGTCACGCGAAAAACTGACTCGTGCTACCGTCGTGACGCGTGTGCTCGACTTGCAAAAAGTGAAAGATCGCCCGGTCGTGATCGCTGCTGACAAGAACGTGAAATACGATGAGGGTGTTGGCTTGCTCGGCGCGCTGCATGCGCAGGGCGTTCAGCGCGTGGGGTTGGTCGCCAAAGAGGGCGGTTAGTGAGCGCTGCCATAAATTCATTTCTAGGGTGCATTGTGTCGTTGCATCGTGCTCGCGCGTTTGGCAAAAGCGCTCATGTACCAAGGCGTACATTCCGCGCAAGCCTCCGACTCATCGGCTTGCGCCTACGCGCGCTGCGCCTAACACTGTATCCCTATAAAAGAATTTATAGCGGCGCTCCGGTGTTCTGATGGAAGCGTCAAAGACAAAAGCATGGATCGGGGCTGTCCTCGTTCATATTGTGCTGGCAGCGGGGCTCATTTTCAGCGTTCGCTGGAAGCATGTGGAGCATGAGCCTGTGTCGGTCGAATTGGTGACGTCGGTTGCGCCTCCGGAAGCTGCCACACCCCCTCCTGCGCCGCCCGCACCGCTGCCTGAACAGGTTAAGCCTCCGCCACAACCTGCCACGACGGCCAAGGTCGTGCCACCGCCGCCGCCGCCCGCCGTGAAGGCACCGCCACCCCCACCCGCTCCGAACCCAGCCGACATCGCTCGCGAAAAACTGCAAAAGGAACTTGCTGCTCGCAAGATCAAAGAGCAGGACGCTGAGAAAGAAAAACAGAAGCAGGCGAAGCTGCGTACCGATGCAGAAAAGGCCGAAAAGGACGCACTCAAAAAGCAGAACGATTTGCGCGCTCGGGACTTGAAAGTGGCGCAGGATAAAGCGGCTAAAGAATCACAATTGGCTCAGACCGCAGCCGACAAACTCGCGCGCGAGGCCGCAGAGAAACTGGCCGCCAAGCAGGCCACTGATCGTGCAGAGGCTGTTGAGAGAGCTGCGCGCGACGCGGCAACTTCTCGTGCGCGTGTCAAGTCGGAAGGGGATTACGTTGCAAAGATTCGGGCGAAAGTGCGTGGCAACATCATCGCTGATGTCACCGGCAATCCAGAGGCCGTATTCACTGTTGTTCAACTGCCGACCGGCGAAGTTCTGACGGTTACGCGCGTCAAATCAAGCGGCAATCCCGCCTACGATCAGGCCGTGGAGCGTGCAATTCTCAAGTCGTCGCCGCTGCCAAAACCTGAGCAGGCAGACGTGTTCAAGCGCGAGCTAACGCTTAAGTTCCGTCCACAAGAGTAGTGGCGCTGGTAACACGGCCCGAATCGCGCTATGGTTCGCCAGAGGTCAATGAATCAGTACAGAAACATCGCTGCATTCCACAGAGGAAAATTATGTCAGACGCTTCAAACCCACTTGCTGCTGCCCCCACGCAACGCTTGAAATCGTTCGCCGAGTTCTACCCGTTCTATCTTGGCGAACATCAAAACTCGACCTGCCGCGTCCTGCATTTTTGCGGCACTTCAATCGCGCTGTCGCTCACATTGTTTGCACTGTGGAGCGGCCAATATTGGCTGATTGCTATCGCGGTAATTCAGGGTTATGCATGGGCGTGGGTGGGTCATTTCGGTTTCGAGAAAAACAAACCCGCCAGCTTCAAGCAACCGCTTTATTCATTCATGGGCGACTGGGTCATGTGGTTTCAGCTCCTGACCGGAAAAATAAAGTTTTCCGGATAATTTGGACCGAAGTTGACTATCAGCTTTTTCACTTAAACCTATACTTGACCTGGCATGGCTTCCATAAATCGCAAATATCGACATTGGGTAAAAATTTCAGGTAGCCCCCGTAAAGCGGTGCTTTCAGCGAAAAGCTGATACCGCCGCAATCCATCCTTCCAGTGGATCGGCATCGCTCGGAATGCTGAAATTGTGATGACTCGTAGCGTGCGGGTCAACACAACCGAGCGCTGCCTGCACAGCGCACAACGCCGCGTCCAGCGCATCGCCCGAGCCATCATCAATGCAGAGTCTTCTCAGCGCTTCCGGCAAGTCCAATTCAAGCGGCGCAACGCTCTTGTGCCCGGAGGCAATCGCTTCAATAATTTCAATGCGTGCTTCGCGCCGATCTGGGCGCTCGCCTTCCTTGCCGTCTTTCTTGTAACTGGCACGAGTGATTTGCCGTGCCAGATAGCCGGGATAGGTTTCCAGCGCAATGCGCGAATCTTCCGACGGTGCGCAGGGCAACACGCATACGCCAGCCGCCAGCAAGCGTGGCGCGCCCTCAAAAAACATGAGGCCGACTGGAGGATTTACGAGCTTCATCGGACTCGACGATCCGGCAGCCGAATCGCCGCGCCGTGCGATGTAGCGCGCACCCATCGGCCGAGATTCGCGCACCGCATTCAACGCAGCTTTGAACGCGTCTTTGCCGAGGGCTTGAATGTGTTGAACCAATTGCGACCAGTCTTGCGGCCAGCCTAGCGTGACGACCAATTCACGTGGCAACCCGAATGGAAAGTCAAACCCGCCAACCCACGGCCCCGGCGTTTGCAGCAACGCTTCGAATTCGTCAAACGACGCGAGGTGATCAATCGCGTGGATCGACAGGCGCACGCCACTTAGCTCCGCGTGGGCAGCGGTTATCGCCTTGCGCGAGCCGGGAGCGGACGTGAAATCAACGCCGAGAATCGTGCACGGTGCCGAGTTCAAATTCGACTCAACCGCAGCGCGCTACAACGCATCGATTTCCGCCGCTTCAAACCCTGCGGCAAGTCTTGCTTCACGGTTGAATGGCCCTCTGAGTTTCGGCGCACGATACTGCTCGGCGAGCTTTGCGTAGGTGGCAATCGGATCAAGTCCACGTTCGTTGCAAACATGGCGATACCAGCGATTGCCCACTGCAACATGGCCGATTTCGTCACGCAAAATGATGTCGAGAATCGCAGCGCCTTCGTGGTCGCCAACGGCGGCGAGCTTGCCGCGAATCGCTGGAGACGCGTCAAGGCCCCGTGCTTCCAGCGTTCGTGGCACTAACGCAAGGCGGGCGAGCACATCACCTTTGGTTTTCTCGGCCATTTCCCACAGGCCGTTATGCGCAGGGAAGTCACCGTACTGGTGTCCATGCTTCGCTAAGTGTTCGCGTAGCAGCGTAAAGTGATACGCCTCCTCGCGCGCCACATTGGCCCATTCACGATAGAACGCGTCCGGCATGTCCGGAAATCGCCACACCACATCCAAAGCCAGATTGATCGCGTTGAACTCGATGTGGGCCAGCGCATGAATAAGCGCCGCGCGTCCCCCAAGGCTGCCGAGCGAACGGCGCGGCGCTTCTTTGGGTGAAACCAGTTGCGGACGATCTGGACGTCCAGGGATAGCGGGCGGCTCAGTGAGCGACGACTCACTTCCTGTAAGCGTTGCGGCGGTTTTTATGGCGCGCACCGCAGCTGCTTTGCGGTCGATGTCGGACTCGGTAAGCGCGGCCAAGCATAGGCTGCGCAAGGTGGACACGTTAACGGCGGCGGTTGCGTTCATGCCTCAATTGTTGCTCGCCCACCCTTTTATGTCGCCATTAATCAAGTTTGCCCAGTGAATACGCGCAGTCGTCGATAATTAAAGGCTGTTTTCTTTCTCACTGCCGATCCTGGCATTTCACGTTCCCGTATGCACATTCATATTCTGGGCATTTGCGGCACCTTCATGGGCGGTGTTGCCGCGCTGGCTCGCGAGGCTGGGCACCGCGTCACTGGCTGCGACGCCAATGTCTATCCGCCAATGTCAGATCAGCTCTCAGCCCTTGGCATTGAGCTGATCGAAGGCTATTCGGCCGATCAGCTCAATTTGAAGCCGGACTGCTTTGTCATCGGCAACGTCATCACGCGCGGCAATCCGTTGATTGAGGCGATTTTGAACGCGGGAGCGGAATATGTATCTGGACCGCAGTGGCTGGCGTCCAACGTGTTGCATGGGCGTTGGGTGTTGGCCGTTGCTGGTACTCACGGCAAAACGACCACTACGTCGATGCTGGCGTGGATTCTGGAGCACGCCGGACGCTCGCCTGGGTTTTTGATTGGTGGCGTCGCGCACGACTTTGGCGTGTCGGCGCGCTCTGGCGACTTGAACACGGCGATGTCGCCCTTTGTAATCGAAGCCGACGAATACGACACGGCGTTCTTCGACAAGCGCAGCAAGTTTGTGCATTACCGACCACGCACGCTGGTGTTAAACAACCTTGAATACGATCACGCCGATATCTTCCCGGATGTCGCCGCGATTCGTCGCCAGTTTCATCATGTGGTGCGCACGGTGCCTTCGAGCGGCCGCATCATCACGAACGGTCGGGACGCTGAACTGGCTGAAACGCTCGCGATGGGTTGCTGGAGCGAGCGCGAGCTGTTTGGCGTGGATCAGGGCTGGCACTTTGTCGATCATGCGCGCGTTGATTTCGGCGGTCAGCGTTTTGGTGATCTCACGCTCACAATGCCCGGTGAACACAATCGGTTGAATGCACTGGCGGCGATTGCAGCCGCGAAACATTTGGGTGTTGCTCCCGCTGAATCCATCGCGGCGCTGGCTTCGTTTCAAGGCGTCAAACGACGCATTGAGCTTCGCGGCGAAGTGGCCGGCATCAAGGTGTATGACGACTTCGCGCATCATCCGACTGCGTTCTCCGCGACGGTCAGCGCGATGCGCAAAGCCGCGGCGCCCGGTGAACGGGTCATCGCGGTATTCGAGCCGCGCTCCAACACGATGAAACTGGGCGCGATGCGTTCGCGTCTGGCCGAAAGTTTCGATGGCGCTGATCGTGTGTTTTCGTATTCCGGCGGTGTCGACTGGGACGTTGCGGCTGCTATGCAATCGCTGGGCCATCGCGCAGTCAATGCAGTCGACATCGGCGCACTCACCAACACGCTCGTC
>JBBRGY010000085.1:0-10068 GCA_038223495.1 Burkholderiales bacterium
ATTTGCTCGAAGACGTTCTCGCGCACGCGCCCGAGCAAGAGCGCTTAGAGGCGTGGATCATGCGTCAGGTGGATCTTGGTGTGCCGCTGCCCGGGCTTTATCCTCCGAACGCTGAAACCAAAGCGCGCTACGACGCGGAGACGCAGCAATCTTAGTTGCCACCTGAGTCAGCGCCTTGGTTGGTCGTACACAGGAAGTGACGCGCTCATCAGCCGAGAGTGCGATCACCCCTTAAAATCTCCGCCAACATGCAGCACCTCTCCAGCGAAGCGAAAGCCAAGCGCTCCGCCCTCGCGCTCGCCGCTGCGCTCACGCTCATCGTGATCTGGGGCGTTAATTTCACCGTTCAAAAATACGTCTACACCGTCACCGGGCCGGGCGGATTTTTGTTCGTGCGCTACCTCATCATGCCCGCCTGCGCGGTCGTATTACTGCTGCATCGCTACGGCACACATTGGCCGCGCGTCTCACGCAGCGACTTCTGGGCGCTGGCGCGACTGGGCATCGTCGGCCACACGCTGCACGTTGGCATGGTGAGTTACGGCATTCACTGGTCGACCGCGTTTTCAAGCTCGCTGATCCTGGCGTGCGGGCCGATTTTTACGCTACTGATTTTGCGTGTCATGGGCGTTGAGCAATTGAAGCGCGGCCAATTGATCGGTGTCGCCATCGCCTTCGCGGGCGTGCTCGTATTCCTCTCCGACAAATTGCTCGCGGGCAACTTGACGGCGTCCGGCGGCGACTTGTTCTTGCTGGTCGCGGCGAGCTTTTTCTCGTATTACACCGTCGCCTCCAAGCCCGTCATCGAACGCCTTGGCAGCGTCGTCACCATGACCTACGCCACGCTCATCGGCAGCATCCCCATCGTGCTGTTCGCCTCAAGCGCAGGCCTCGCGATTAAATGGCGCGACGTGCCGCCCGGCGTCTGGGCGGGCATCGTTTTTGGCGTGTTCATCTCGGCGTTCATGGGCTGGTTACTCTGGGGCTGGATCAACGCTGTACGCGGCGTCGCACGCACCGCGCCACTCATGTATTTAATGCCGCCCGTCGCAGGCCTCGTCGCGTGGGCATTCGCAGGCGAGCACTACACCACGATCAAAATCGCGGGCGCAGCGCTCACGTTAGGCGGTGTGGCGGTGGCGCAATTTTCCGGAAACTCGGCGGTTGTGCGTGAGGCACCAGCGGTTGATTGATTGACTATAATTAGACGTTATTTCGTCTATTTTTAGGCTTTTTATGGATACTCTGCTGACCGCAAAAAGCATTGGCATTTCAGAATTACGAGAGGCGCCAGCGCGTGCATTTGAGCAAGCGGGCGACTCAGCCGTCGTCGTGCTGAACCACAATCGACCCGCCGGTTACATCGTTTCGCCGCGCTTGATGGAAGCGATGCTTGATCAGCTTGCAGACCGCGTGGTTGCCACCAAGGCCGAAGCGCGCCTCGGTTCGCTGCGCACCGCCCGCAAGATCACGTTAGATGAGCTATGACCTCGCGATCCATCCGATCGCAGAAGCAGAATGGGCGCGACTGGATGAAAGCGTCAAGCGTCGCTTCAAGCAGAAGTTAGCGAAGGAGCGACTGCAAACACCGCGCATCGCTAAGGATGCGCTGCACGGTTTGCCAGACTGCTACAAGATCAAAATCACCACCCCGCAGTTTCGGCTCGCGTATCACGTGGATGGCAAGGCCAAACGATTGACGATTCTGGCGATTACTTCGCGGGATGATGTTTATGCGTTGTTGCAATCGCGAGGCAGTTGAGGCGAATTGATGGCAATCGTGCTCGAGGTCACATTGGCGTTGGGTCCCTTTGAAACGACGGAACTACTATCTTTAGTAGGTTGACTGCGAACTAACGGGGTGTGTTAAATACACATTGTGTTCTAGCCCCCGTCTGAAGGATTGATGGCATTTTTTCCACAAGGCATGACCAATGTTGACCGGCGTTGTAACGCGGGTGAGCGGCGCGTCTTCAATCAGCTTAAGCGATGCCTGACGGACGATTTCATTGTTTGGCACGACGTGCCTATTGGCCCGAAAGCTCGCCAGCCAGACTTTGTCATCGTGAGTCCTCGTTGGGGTTTGCTGGTGCTAGAAGTGAAGGACTGGCGGCAGGGCACGATGGTTTCGCTCAATCGATCTACCGTTGAGCTTGAGGTTGCGCAGGGTTCGCAGACGGTGGCTAATCCGTTGCGCCAAGCCCGCGACTACGTTCACGAGTTGGTGAATGTCATGAAGGCGGACGCAAGCCTTGTGCAGCAGGATGGTTCCCATACGGGCAATCTGCTCTTTCCGTACGGTTGGGGCAGTGTGTTTTCAGGACTGCGCAGAGCGCAGGTCGCCGCAACAGGGTTCTCTGAAGTGTTTCCAGAAAACCTTGTGCTGATGCGCGATGAGCTTGACGCAAACTATCCTGTCGAAATCTTCGTCGAAAAGCTCTTTGCGATGTTCTCGGTACGCTATGCGTGCAATCTGACCATTCCGCAACTGGATCGCATCCGCTGGCATTTGTTTCCGGAGCTACGCCTGTCCACGCAGGCATCGCTCGATTTTGCATCCGATGACGCACCGATTTCCCTGCCCGACTTGCTAGAAGTCATGGACCTACATCAGGAGCAAATCGCTCGCACGCTTGGGGAAGGACATCGCGTGATTCACGGCGTCGCGGGTTCGGGCAAAACCATGGTGCTTGTGTATCGAGCTGAGCAGCTTGCTGCCGCTGCCCGACCTGATCGACCGGTGCTCGTCCTGTGTTTCAACAAACCACTTTCGCTGCGCATTGATGCCATGCTACGGTCGCGCGGCGTGGATGAGCGCGTGCGTGTGATGACATTTCATGCGTGGTGTTCCGCTCTCGTGCGTCAGTACCAACTACAGGTTCGTACCAATCTGTCTCGCGAGGAATATTACGAAGAGCTGGCAATCGTCGTCGAGCGAGCGGTGCTGGAGACCAATGAGGTGCCAGGCGGGCAGTATCTTTCGCTGCTCGTCGATGAAGCGCATGATTTCGAAGAAAACTGGTTGCGCATTGCCGCGCGAATGGTTGATCCAACCACCAATAGTCTGCTCGTGCTCTATGACGATGCGCAGTCAATTTACCGCAAGGGGCGTGAAAAGCTTAATTTTGCGCGTATCGGTATTCAGGCCGTTGGTAGAACCCATATCCTGAAGCTCAATTACAGAAACACGGCGGAGATCTTGTCGGTGGCACTGCACTGTGCCCACGGTCTGTTCGATCAGCGAGCGGCGGTCGATGGAGAAGCCCCCGTCGTTTCACCGTCGACAGCGGGGCGTCGTGGGCCTATGCCTGTGCTCGTTCGTGCGAAAAATGAATCCGAAGAAGCGGCGCTGATTGCCGAGCGCGTTGCGCGCACCATTGCCGATGGCGGACACCCTGATGAGGTAGTTATCTTGTGTCGATACAAGCGAGGCATGGAGGCCATACAAAATCGATTGCGTCGCGATGGTATCGAGTCCAGGCTGCCATCCGAGGGCCGACAGCAAAATGGCCACGCCATCGGCGCGGCGGTGATGATTGAGACGATGCATCGCGCCAAAGGCCTCGAGTTCAAGCATGTTTTTGTCTCGGGTTTACACGCGATGCCGATGCGCGACGAGTCAATGGAAGATGCGGTGCAGTTGCTCTATGTAGCAATGACTAGAGCGACGCATCAACTGACCCTGTTTGCGGCGGGCTCATCACCCATTGTTGACCGCGTGGGAGCTTCTATCGAGCGGGTTGGTAATCAACTGGTTTAGTCGACTGTCGCATTTGCTCTAGTCGCTATCTCTTTGTCATACGCACCACCGGTTGCCGTGAGTGACGCGCAAAAAGACGCTTACTGTCTGCCGTGAATCGACGTTGTAGCGCCGCCGCACGTGGTTAGACTTGTCGTTAAGAAATTCGTAAACGATTGGCAATCAATCATGGCAACAAAAAAACTCGATCTCGTGCTTTTCGGTGCGACCGGATTCACTGGGACGCAAACGCTTAAACATCTGGTGCAGCATGTGCCTGCGGGGTTTAAGTGGGCGATTGCGGGGCGCAGTCGGGAGAAGCTTGAGGCGTTGTTGCCGCTTTGTGTTGACGCGGTGTCGCAGCCTGAAATTCGTCTTGCGGACAGCACGGATGCCGCGAGTGTGGACGCATTAGTGGCGTCGACGCGCGTGCTGATTCAGCTCGCGGGGCCTTACGGAAATAATGGCGAAGCGTTTGTGGCGGCAGCGGCGAAACACGGCACGCATTACCTTGACTTGACGGGTGAAATTGGCTGGGTTGCGCAGATGATTGAGCGGTATCAGACCGTAGCCGTCGCATCGAAAGCGAAGATCATTCCGGTGTGTGGCTTTGAGGCGCTGCCCTTTGACATGGCGGCGTTGCTGATTGCGTCGCATTTGAAAACAGTGACAGGCGAGCGTGCAACGTCCATCGAGGTGATCAACCAGTTCACGGGACCGCCGGCATTCCGGCCGCGCGATATTTTGTCGGGTGGCACGATGGCGTCGATCAAGGCGATGCTGGAGGAGGGGGCGGGCGCGTCGCTCACCGATCCGGCGGCACTGGTGGCGGACGACGCGACTGCCGCGCAGATTCGCGAATCGAGCCGCTATGACTTTCGGGCTCGCTTCGATAAGGATTCCGACGCGTGGCTCGCGCCTACGGTGCCTGCGCCATTCGTCAATCCGCCGGTGATTTATCGCTCAATTAGTTTGCTCGCGGGGCTTAAAACGTCGCCGTTTGCGCGGGATTGTCTTTACGAAGAGGCGATGTCTACGCGCGGTTTGGCGCCGTTTGCGCTCGGTCAGCGCGTTGCGGCTGAAATGCTCGCGCGCGCTTTCAATGCGATGGCGAAGGCGATGGATCGAGATGGCACGCTCGATCAACTCGGCCGTGCGGCAGCCAAACAGTTGATGGAGTGGGTGGGACCGAAGCCGGGTCAGGGCCCGAGCGAAAAGCATCTTGAAGAATCGGGCTACACGCTTCGCATGAAAGCCACCTCTGCGTCGGGCGCGGTAGTGCATGGTCGCGCTACGGCGCACGGGCACCCTGGTTATCGGTCTACAGCGATGCTGATTGCTGAAGCGGGTTTGTTGTTGGCCGGTGCGGGTGCGCCGGAGTGTTTGGCACTGCCACGCCGTTCCGGCTTTCTGACGCCAGCCACGGCTTTCGGCGCGGGCTCGTTACCCGCGTGGGCGCGTGCGCAGATGGTCTTTGAGTTCGACCCGTAGCCAGCATCAATTTCGCTGGCTACTTTGGCTTGCCTTCGCCAATGTCCACATACTCCCACGCATCATGCGCGATTGGGTGTTGCTTATAGCCCATGAACCACGGCTGCTCGACGTAGTACTGCACGTCGTTCCACGGCGCGATCCACGGCGCGGAGTATTTGACGATGTCTTCCATCTCGCTGATCAGATGATTTCGCTCTGGGCTATCGGGCATGGCGTGTATTTTTTCGTAGCGCTCGTCCATGTCTTTAAGGCGGAAACGCGCGTAGTTTTCACCGCCCGTTTGCGCCGTGGCGGTAATCAGCATCTGAAAGAAATTCTCGGCGTCAGGATAGTCGGCGTTCCATCCTTCACGCGTCATCTTCGCCTGACCGAGGCGCGCTGCTTTGCGCATGTCGGGCGTTTTTTGCGATTCGACCGCCAGTCGAATGCCGATAGCGTCCATCGATTTTTTCCACAGTTCTGCCAGCTGCCGTTCGACGCCCGACGTGCGTGCGATGTAGGGAATCGTCAGCGGTGAGCCATCGGGCATTTCGCGATAACCGTCGCCGTCGCGGTCTTTGTAGCCAAAGCGGTCGAGCAGCGCGCGCGCGAGCTCCGGGTCGTACTGATGGGCGCGTGGGCGCCTCGGATCGTAGCCGACGACGCCTGGCGGTGTGACGCCGTTAGCCGCAATGCCGTCACCCTGAAACACGATGCGAATCTGTTCATCCAGCGGATATCCGAATGAGATCGCACGGCGCAGCGCAATCTTGTCCACCGTGTAGCCGCCCATCGTCGCGTCGGTCATGTTGAACATGGTGTACCAGACGTTCGGCTTCATGCGCGGGAACATGCGAAGGCCCTGTTTTGCGTATTCTGGTTTGAGCTTTCCGTCGACCTTTGCGACGTTTGATACCGATGCCGGAAGGATTGGCAGATAGTCATGCTGCCCCGATAGAAATGCGAGCCACATAGCTTGACCTTCTTCGATCGCGTACACCTCGATGCGACCAATGGCGGGCAACGACTTGCCACGCATCGCCTTGATCAGCGCCTGATCCTCCGGTGCGTCGGACGTCCAGTCCCACGTTCGTTTGCGGTACGTTGGATTGGCCACGAGCACGGTTTTGCTGCCGCGCTGATATTCGCTGCGCAGCAGTTGGTATGCGCCGGTGCCGACGGGGTGACTGCCGATATCGCCCCCATACGTCTCAATGACCTCGCGCGCAGCCGCGCCAGTGCTCGGCATGGCGAGCATGTAGGCAAAGTTGTAATCCGGCATTTTGAGGCGAATGCGCAGCGTGTAGCGATCCACGACTTCAAGCCCCACCATCGGCGTGTCATAGTCAAATTTGCCGGTCTTGGTGGCCGCCGCGCGCGCCTCATCACCGCCAACGATCTTGTGTTCGACAAGAAATAGCCAAGGCGATTTCACCTGTGGATCGAGCAGGCGTTTGAGCGAATAGGCGTAATCAGCGGCGGTCAATTCACGAGGTTTGCCTTTGAACGCGGCATCGTCGGCGAAAAAGATGCCTTTTTGCACTTTGCACAGAAACGTCGCGCCCTTGTCGCTGATCGTGGGCAAGGTTTCCAGCGTGCGTGGCACCAGTTTCGCTGGACGAGCGAGGTAGTGATAGCCAAGCATCGGTTCGTTAATGCGCTCGGTGATTGTCTGCGAGACTTCATCCGACGCGAAGGCGTTGTCGTAGCTGGTTTCGGCGGTGGAAGTTGAAAGGCGCAGGGTTTTGCTTGCGTCGGCAGCGTGTGCGGTCGCAAACAGCAGTAGCAGCGGGGTGACAAGCAGTAAAGAACGCAGTCGGGAAATCGCGAGCGGCATGACAGTGAAAATCGTTGGTTGAGCGATGCATGCTAGACCGGATGGAGCTTGAGCGTCGGACCGCTAACGGGCATGGCCACCGCCGCAAATTTCGCCTCACAACATCCGTCCCTGCTTGACCGAAATCAACCTGCGAGTCCACGTGTCGGCTATCGTTGATGGCGGGATTGTTATGGTGATCGAGCCCGCTTTTTCTGCAATCAGCTTGCGAGAGAAAGCACCGCTAGATTTGGGCTAAGCGCGCATTATTGCAAAAGTCGACTTGTTGGATAACCGTCGCTTGGCCCAAATGTAGCGGTGATTTCATAAAAAAGCTGACTGTCGACTCGAGCGGGCACCCGCAGAAGGCTCAGACTCCCACCGTAGCAAGCATGGCCCGACAGCAAAGAAAAATACGCATAAGGAGAAACCGTGCAACACCGACCTAACCAATACGACATCGGCCTTGAAAAAAACGCTGCGAATTTCGTCGCGCTATCGCCACTGTCGTACATCGAGCGCGCCGCCCATGTCTATCCCGAAGCGCTGGCCGTGATCTACGGCGAGCGCAGGCAAACTTGGCGCGAGACCTATTCGCGCAGTCGTCGCCTGGCCTCAGCGCTCGTGGCGCATGGCGCTGGCCGAGGCGACACGGTGGCGGTCATGTTGCCAAATGTGCCCGCCATGTTTGAGGCGCATTTCGGCGTGCCGATGTCGGGCGCGGTGCTGAACACGTTGAACACGCGGCTCGATGCTGAGGCCATTGCCTTCATGCTGCAACATGGCGAGGCGAAAGTGTTGCTCACGGATCGCGAGTTCGCTGCTGTCGTTGAAAAGGCCCTCGCACTGCTTGGCGATGCAGCGCCGTTCGTGGTGGAGGTGCAGGACGATACTGCGCCGGCCGGCAAGCACCTCGGTAGCGTGAGCTACGAGCAGTTTCTCGAATGTGGCGACGCTAACTTCGCCTGGCAATTGCCGAATGATGAATGGGACGCCATCGCGCTCAACTACACCTCAGGCACGACGGGTAATCCCAAGGGCGTGGTCACTCATCATCGCGGCGCGTATCTGAACGCGGCGAGCAATGTGATTTCGTGGAGCCTGCCGCACCACGCAATCTATCTGTGGACACTGCCAATGTTTCACTGCAACGGCTGGTGCTTCCCCTGGACGATTGCGCTGATTGCCGGCACCAACGTGTGCTTGCGTCGCGTTGATCCGGCGCTGATTTTTCCCCTCGTGCGCGAGCATCGCGTGACGCATATGTGCGGTGCGCCGATTGTGTACAGCATGCTGATCAACGCGCCCGTCGCGCTGCGCGATGGCATTACGCACACCGTTGCCGGGCTCATCGCAGGAGCTGCGCCGCCCGCTGCAGTGATTGAAGGTTGTGAGGCGGCGGGCATTGATCTCACGCACGTCTACGGACTCACCGAGGTGTACGGCCCGGCTGCTGTCTGCGCCAAACAGACGGCATGGGAGGGGCTGCCCGCTGACGAGCGCGCACGACTCAATGGTCGTCAGGGCGTTACTTATCCCTTGCAGGAGGCCGTGACCGAACTCGATCCGGAAACGATGCTGCCAGTGCCCGCCGATGGCGAAACGATGGGCGAAATTTTCTTTCGCGGCAACGTGGTGATGAAGGGCCACCTGAAGAACCCCACCGCAACGCAGGAAGCTTTTGCCGGTGGCTGGTTTCACACCGGCGATCTTGCCGTGATGCACCCAGACGGCTACGTGAAAATTAAAGATCGCAGCAAGGACATCATCATCTCTGGCGGCGAAAATATTTCCTCGATTGAGGTGGAGGATGTGTTGCACAAACATCCTGCTGTCATGCTCGCCGCCGTGGTCGCTCAGCCCGATGAGAAATGGGGCGAAGTGCCGTGCGCGTTCATTGAACTGAAGCCGGGTCAGAGCGCAACAGCGGAGGACATCATTGTGTTTTGCCGCACCGCGCTGGCACGATTCAAGGTGCCGAAGCAGGTGGTGTTTGGCGAGCTACCAAAAACTTCAACCGGGAAGATTCAGAAATTTGTGCTGCGAGCAAAGGCTCATTCGGCAGCAGCGATTGAGTAAAGAGCGCGGGAGAATGGAGTAACGCTTCGCTCCTTGCCTTTCAAGGAAAGTGTTTTGTGCGCGCAGAGAATTCAGCGTTCGCCACTCCTATCGCGTTTCTTGACCGCCATTCAATGCGCGGTGCATACTGTCTTCGCCGTGCATTTCGCACGTAGGAGGTTTCGATGAACAAGTTCAGGATGTTCCGTTGGCTGACCGGACTGATGCTCTTTGGTGGAGGACTCGTCACAGGGCTTGTTGCTCAAACGATGACCGCGAACGACTCGCCGCAACGTATCGAGCAAAAGCGATCCGATTTGACTGGCGCACCGGGCATGGAGGTCATAGCGTCGATCGGTGAATACAAGAAGGGCGAGGCCATCGATTTGCACCTCCATCACGGAATCGAAGCTGCGTACGTCGTGCAGGGGGCGTCGGTGCAGGTGCCTGGCAAGGATCCCATAACCTTGGCAACTGGCGCCACGCTTTTGAACTTACGTGACGTAAAGCACGGTGGATTCAAGGTCGTGAGCGACGCACCACTCAAGTTGTTCACTGTGCACGTCGTCGACAAGGGCAAGCCGCTGTACGACTACTCGAAGTGACGTTGTGCGGCGGGCGTGTACGCCATCTCGACAGACCTGTTTGCCTGCTGCATGCCGCCGGTCAGTGCGACACCATTAGATAGTGTGAAACTGCATCTTGGTCCCGAAAATCCCTTGGTTCTGCGCAGTCATCAAACCTCGATGTAATCGCACCTCGCAGCTGTTGGTAGGTTAAAAATGTCGCAACAGCGCGGGCCAATGGTAACTATGATGATTTCCGCGTCGCGCAAAGTTTCAGCGTTGCTTGAATCACCGCCTCTGGCTGATCGCGATGCGGCGAATGGCCACAGTGCTCAAGTTTCAGCAACTGCGCTTGCGGAACCGCTGAAGCGATACGATCAATCTGCGCCATCGTTCCGTATTCATCGGCGACGCCC
>JBBRGY010000086.1:0-10065 GCA_038223495.1 Burkholderiales bacterium
GGATAAACTTTATAGATGTCGACCTCAGCCGCCCAACCTCGCCGCGAATCATTCACCATCACCGATCTCGCCAACGAATTCGCCTTAACCACGCGCGCGATTCGCTTCTACGAAGATCAGGGTTTGCTGTCGCCCGAGCGACGCGGCACCCGGCGCATTTACAGTCAACGCGAGCGGGTGCGGCTCAAGCTGGTGCTGCGTGGAAAACGGCTCGGCATGAGCTTGGCTGACATTGCGGGCATCCTCGATCTCTACGACGCAGACCACAATGAACGGCCACAGCTCGTGAAGTTTCTTGAGGTTTTGGCGGCGCGACGCGTGTTGCTGGAGCAGCAGCGCGAAGACATTGACGTGGTGCTGGAAGAAATCTCGGCTATCGAGCGCGACTGCCGCAAACGGCTCAAAAGCTCAGGAAAATAGCTCAATCTCGGAACTCTTTGCTATCCGAACGGGAAAACCCTTACGTTGACGTTAACGTCAACTTTAACCCTACAATGGAAGGCTATGCTCACCGCTCAAAAAACCGCTGACATCCTGTCGATTTTCAATTCGCAGGGCGCGATGAAATTGATTGGTGCGCGGCTGACCGAGATTGACGAAGGCATCGCCGAGTTTGAAGTGGAGTTCCGACCCGAACTGTCACAGCAAAACGGCTTTTTTCATGCAGGCATCATCGGGACGCTGGTAGACACAGCCGGTGGATGCGCCGGGGCGACGCTAATGGCGCCGGGCAGCAATGTGCTGACCGTCGAGTTCAAGCTGAATTTTCTCGCGCCCGGTGACGGTGAGAAGCTGCGGGCACGCGGTGAAATTATCAAATCTGGCCGCACATTGACGATTACTCAAGGCAAAGTTTTTGTAACGAAAGACGGCACGGAAAAGCTCTGCGCACTGATGCAGCAGACGTTGATTTCGATCCCGGAAAAGTAGATTTTTTGTGAGAGCGGTTCTACCGCGATGACCACGCGCTGACGCCAACATCTCGGTAGAACCGCTCCCACAACGCACCAGGAGGCCACTATGCAATTTCCCCAACTCAACTTCGCTCTCGGTGAAGATATCGACATGTTGCGCGATTCAATCGCTGCGTTCGCTGCCAACGAGATTGCGCCGCGTGCTGCCGCCATCGACCGCGACAACCAGTTCCCTATGGATCTGTGGAAAAAGATGGGCGACCTCGGAATTCTGGGAATTACTGTTCCCGAGGAATACGGCGGCGCGGGCATGGGCTATCTGGCGCACGTCGTGGCGATGGAAGAAATCAGCCGCGCCAGCGGTGCCGTGGGCTTGTCGTACGGTGCGCATTCAAATCTTTGTGTGAATCAGCTCAAGCTAAACGGTAGCGACGCACAGAAAAAGAAATATCTGCCAAAACTCATCTCCGGCGAACACGTCGGCGCGCTCGCCATGAGCGAACCGGGCTCCGGTTCCGACGTGGTGAGCATGAAGCTGCGCGCCGATCTCAAAGGCGATCACTACGTGCTGAACGGCACCAAGATGTGGATCACCAACGGGCCTGACGCGGATACGCTCGTCGTCTACGCCAAGACCGATTTGGGCCTCGGGTCACGCGGTATCACGGTGTTCATCATCGAAAAAGGGATGAAGGGGTTTTCCACCGCGCAAAAGCTCGACAAACTCGGGATGCGCGGCTCCAACACTTGCGAGCTGGTGTTTCAGGATTGCGAAGTGCCGGTCGAAAACGTGATGCGCGAAGTAGGTCAAGGCGTAAAAGTGCTCATGAGCGGGCTTGACTACGAGCGCGCCGTGCTCGCGGGCGGCTCGGTCGGGCTCATGGCGGCGTGTCTGGATGTGGTGCTGCCCTACGTGCATGAGCGCAAGCAGTTTGGTCAGTCCATCGGCGAATTCCAGCTGATGCAGGGCAAATTGGCCGACATGTACGCCACTTATTCCGCCGGTCGATCCTACCTTTACGCCGTTGCTCAGGCATGTGATCGTGGGCAAGTCACCCGCAAAGACGCTGCGGGCGTGATCCTGTACTGTGCCGAAAAAGCGACCTGGATGGCGGGCGAAGCGATTCAGACGCTGGGCGGCAACGGCTACATTAACGACTATCCGACCGGGCGCATCTGGCGAGACGCCAAACTCTACGAAATTGGCGCTGGAACGAGCGAAGTGCGCCGCATGTTGATCGGGCGCGAGCTGTATAACGAGACGAAATAGCGAATCTGAATCACTCCGTGCCCAAAGCCAATCTCGAAAAATTATTTGCGAACAACCGCGCCTGGGTCGCCTCCGTGCTGGCAGACGACGCGCAATTTTTTGAACGGTTGACTCATCAGCAAGCGCCGCAATATTTGTGGATTGGCTGTTCCGATTCTCGTGTTCCGGCGAATCAGATTATTGGGCTGCCGCCGGGTGAAATTTTCGTGCATCGCAATGTTGCCAATGTGGTGGCACACACCGATCTGAATTGCCTGTCGGTGTTGCACTTTGCGGTAGAAATTTTGAAGGTGAAGCAGGTGTTGCTCGTGGGTCACTATGGTTGCAGCGGTATCGCAGCGGCATTTGACGGCGAGCGGCTCGGTGTGTCGGACAACTGGCTTCAACACGTGCGAGACACGCTGGAGCGGCGACGTTCGAGCATTGACGCGCTGCCAGATCGTGAGAGCAAATTGCGCAAATTGTGCGAATTGCATGTCGCCGAGCAAGTCGTGAATGTGGCACGTACGACGGTGGTTCGTGACGCGTGGTCGCGCGGGCAGACGTTGGCGGTTCACGGTTGTGTTTATGGGCTGGAGGATGGCTTGTTGCGTAATCTCGATATTGATTTGACGCATCCTGATCGCGTTCGCGAAGTCGCGGCTAAAGCGTTCGCCGCGATTGAAAAGCGGGCTGGTGAAGGCATTGAGGCGTAGTACGTAAGGAGCAGGCAATGACGCGAAATCACTGGATGTTGCTGGGGTTTTTTCTGATGATTTCAGGCATGCTGGCCTATGCCGCCCTGCCAATGCCAGGACGGCTGCTCATCTGGTTGGGCGTGGCTTTATCGTGGTTTGGCATGGCAATCGCGTTGCAAAATCAGCCCTGGTCAGCAAGGGGAAAGCTTTTTCTGCAAATATTGATCGGTGCGGCGGCTCTGGCTATCGCCATGAGCGCCACACGGCTGTCCCTCGCAGGTATCACCCTGGCTGCGGTGCTGGGCGGCGTCATCGGCGCATTTGCGTCACAATGGAGCGTGTGGATCGCCCGCCGTCCAAACTAGGCTAGCCGTTAGTCACAATCACAAAAATTTCTGGAGAGAACATCATGTCGGATCCCGTAGTCATCGTTAGTGCAGTACGTACGCCCATGGGCGGAATGATGGGCGACTTCGCGTCACTGTCCGCGTCCGATCTGGGCGCAGTTGCCATCAAGGCCGCTGTTGAGCGCGCTGGTTTGAAGCCCGAGCAAATTGAAGAAGTGATCATGGGCAATTGCCTGATCGCCGCTCAGGGTCAGGCACCCGCGCGTCAGGCCACGTTGAAGGCCGGTTTGCCTAATGGCACCGCCGCGCTCACGCTCACCAAAATGTGTGGCTCGGGCATGAAAGCCACGCAGCTGGCGCATGACGAAATCATGGCTGGTACGCGCGAGATTGTGGTCGCCGGTGGTATGGAGTCGATGACCAACGCGCCGCACATGTTGCCGAAATCACGCGCAGGTTACCGCTATGGTGCGGTGCAAATGCTTGATCACATGGCAACCGACGGCTTGGAAGACGCTTATGACCGCAAGGCGATGGGCGTGCACGCTGAAAACTGCGTGAAAAAATACGAGTTCACGCGTGAAGCGCAAGATGCGTTTGCGATTGCATCGACCGAGCGCGCCAAGGCGGCAACGGCGAGCGGTGCCTTCAAATGGGAAGTCGCGCCGGTCACGGTTAAAGGTCGCGCAGGCGACACCGTGTTCGATACCGATGAACAGCCGCCAAAAGCGAAGCTCGACAAGATTCCCGGCCTGAAGCCAGCCTTCGTCAAAGACGGCACGATTACGGCGGCGAACGCCTCTTCGATCTCCGACGGTGCAGCCGCGCTGGTCGTAATGAAGCTTTCGAAGGCAAAAGAACTGGGCCTGACACCGATCGCCAAGATCGTTGCCCATGCCGAGCACAGCCAGGAACCGGAATGGTTCACCACGGCTCCTGTTGGCGCGATCAACAACGTGTTCAAAAAATCGGGCTGGACGGCAAAAGACGTTGACCTCTTCGAGATCAACGAAGCGTTCGCGACGGTCACTATGGCCGCGATGAAAGAATTCAACATTCCGCATGACAAAGTAAACATTCACGGCGGCGCTTGCGCGCTGGGTCATCCAATTGGCGCATCCGGCGCTCGCATCATCGTCACGCTGATTGGCGCGCTCAAGAAAACGGGCGGCAAAAAAGGCGTCGCAGCGTTGTGCATTGGCGGTGGCGAAGGTATCGCCATGGCCATTGAAATGATCTAGCTCAGCAGTCAGCGAGCAAAAAAGTTATGGCGAAAACTGTTCTCGTAATTGGGGCCAATCGCGGCCTTGGGCTTGAATTTGCGAAACAGTACGCGGCTGATGGCTACGACGTCATCGCCACGTGCCGCCGCCCGGCGGAGGCGGCGGAACTGCGTCGCGTCGGCGTGCGCATCGAGGCGCTGGACACCAGCACCTCGTCCTCGATTGATTCGCTTGCCGAAAAATTGAAGGACGAATCCATCGACGTGATGATCTGCAACGCGGGCGTGTATGGCCCGCGCAGCGATGGGCTCACCGACTTGCCGACCGAAGACTTTGATCTGGTGATGCGCACCAACGTGCTGGGGCCGCTTCGGCTCACGCTCGCCTTTTCCGACAACGTGTCGCGGGCGCGCGGTGCGATGGTCTTCATGTCGTCGCGCATGGGCTCGATTTCGACCATGAGCAGCGCCTCGGGCATCGCCTATCGCGCCAGTAAAGCGGCGTTGAACGCGGTGGTCAAGGCCGCCTCGCTCGAACTCGGCAAAAAAGGCGTGCGCGTTCTGGCGCTGCATCCGGGCTGGGTGCGCACTGATATGGGCGGTCCGCAGGCATCACTAACACCTACCGAGAGCGTCGCCGGTATGCGCCACGTCATCGACAAAGCGTCCGACTTACACGGCGGGCTGTACGACAACACGGGTGCCTTAATTCCCTGGTAACACCTCAGTTTAAAGCAACAGCTTTTTGTTGAAAACACGGCGCTATAGGGGCTAATGCTGTAAATGATATGAAATCGACTTTAGCCAATTTTTGCTTCTCCCCCCTGTGTAGCCTGGCGTTTAGCCAAAAGTTACTGGGTAAACATCATGCCTAGCGCCCTCGACGTTGTTGCCGCCGCAGAGCGTGAAATCACCACGCTGTCGTTCGAAGAAATGCGCGCCGCGATGGACGATCCCGACACTGTGATCGTTGATATCCGCGATGTCCGCGAGCTTTGGCGCGAGGGAAAAATTCCCGGCGCGATGCACTCGCCGCGCGGTATGAATGAATTCTGGATCGATCCGACCTGCGTGTATCACAAGCCGATTTACGCCAGCGGCAAGCGCTTTGTGCTCTATTGCGCTGGCGCGTGGCGATCCGCGCTCGAAACCAAGATGTTTCAGGATATGGGTTTGACCAATGTCGCCCATATGACGGGCGGATTTTCCGCCTGGAAAGCGGCCGGCATGCCGGTCGAAATCGTTAAGCGTGGGAGCCCGTCATGAGCAGCGCCGAAGTCACGCAATTTTTTGAATCCTATCGAGACCATTTCAATCGTCTCGACGCCGATGCAGTTGCCGACACCTGGCACACGCAAAGCGGCATCACGCACCCGGCGCGCGACCATGCGCACGCTGCGTACACAATGTGGCCCACCGACGCGCCGATGCGAGCGAATACGCACGCGCTGTGTGACGTCTATCGCGGCAATGAGTATTCGCATGCCGAATTTGAGCTGGCGACGTGCGTGAGCATGGGCGCGAATCATGCGTTCGCTGTCGTCCACTGGGCGCTGCGGCGAAAGGACGGCTCGATGTTGCAGTCGTTCAGAACTGGCTACAACCTGATGAGAACGGAGCTCGGTCCGCGAGTGATTCTCGCGACGCAGTTTGAAGAAGATATTGACGAAATGAAGATCCATGTTGCTCACTGAAGACCAACGCATGGTGCGCGACAGCGTTCGCGCTTACGTGCAAGAGCAGATTGCGCCAAAGGCTGCGGCGTGGGACAAGGCGCATCACTTTCCGGCGGCAGAGCTGAAAGGGTTGGCCGAGCTGGGTTGTTACGGCATCGCGGTGCCCGATGAATACGGTGGCGCGGGGCTGGACTACACATCACTCGCCATCATCATTGAGGAAATTGCGGCGGGCGACGGCGGCACAAGCACCGTTGTGTCTGTTAACAACTGCCCCGTCTGCTCGATCATGATGAGCTTCGCGAATGAGCAGCAGAAGCAGGATTGGCTGGTACCGCTCGCGCGCGGTGAAATGCTCGGCGCATTCTGTTTGACCGAACCACAAGCGGGCTCTGATGCTGCCGACCTTCGCACGACGGCGACGTTGGACGGCGATCACTACGTCCTCAACGGCGTCAAACAATTCATCACCTCAGGCAAGAACGCTGACGTGGCCATCGTGATGGCCGTGACGGATAAAGTTGCGGGCAAGCGCGGCATTAGCGCGTTCATCGTGCCGACCAATACGCCTGGCTACACCGTCGCTCGCATCGAAGACAAACTCGGGCAACACTCCAGCGACACCGCGCAGATTCTTTTTGAAAACTGTCGTGTGCCAGCGTCGCTGCGCATCGGCGACGAAGGCGCAGGCTACAAAATCGCACTTGCTGGTTTAGAGGGCGGTCGTATCGGCATCGCCGCGCAAAGTGTAGGCATGGCGCGCGCCGCATTCGAGGCAGCGCTTCGCTACGCGAACGAGCGCGCCACATTCGGCAAACCGATCTTCGAGCATCAAGCGGTGCAATTTAAACTCGCCGACATGGCCACGCAAATTGAGGCCGCGCGACAACTGATTCATCACGCGGCGAGTCTCAAAGACGCAGGGCAGCCGTGCCTAACGCAAGCTGCGATGGCGAAGCTCTTCGCGAGCGAAATGGCCGAGCGCATTTGCTCAGACGCGATCCAGATTCACGGCGGATCGGGCTACGTGTCGGACTTTCCGGTTGAGCGCATTTACCGCGACGTTCGCGTGTGCCAAATTTACGAAGGCACGAGCGACATTCAAAAAATACTGATCGGACGCGGCCTCGCGTCTGGCGCCTACGAAATCTGAGGGAGCCCGCAATATGGCTGGTGCAATCGACTTCTACTTTGACTTTTCATCGCCCTACGGCTATCTCGCCGCAGAGATGATTGAAGCGCTCGGACAGCGCGTGAATCGCGCGGTAAACTGGCATCCGATTTTGCTCGGCGTCGTGTTCAAGTCCACGGGCGGTCAGCCACTCACGATGGCGCCGATGAAGGGGCCGTATTCGGAGAACGATTTCCGCCGCAGCGCCGCGTTCTACGGTGTGCCGTATAGCGCGCCGAGCGTGTTCCCGATTGCAGGGCAAAACCCGTCGAGAGCTGTTATCTGGATGCAGGAAAAACATCCCGCGCATGCGAAAAAATTCACGCTGGAACTGTACCGTGCGTTCTTTCGTGGTGATCGCGATATCAGCAAGCTCGATGTCGTGGGCGACATCGCCGCGGGCCTTGGCTACAGCGCCGACGAAGTGATCGCGGCCACCCAAACCGACGACATAAAAAACGCACTCAAAGCAAATGTTGAATCCGCGATTGCCAAAGGCGTCTTCGGCTCGCCGTTTTTCATCGTTGATGGTGAGTCGTTCTGGGGCGCTGACCGTATGCCGATGCTGGAAGCGTGGGTTACCAAAGGCGCGTGGAAATACTGATGCCAACTATCGAATCAAAACTAAATCAGCGCGATGCTAGTGTGCTCGCGTCGCGCCAAGCGATGCAAACGCTGGTCGCCGACTTGCGCGCAAAGCACGCAGCAGCGGCGCTGGGGGGCGGCGACGCAGCGCGCGCAAAGCACACCGGTCGCGGGAAGCTGTTGCCGCGCGATCGCGTCAAGCATTTACTTGATTCCGGGTCGCCATTTCTCGAACTCTCAGGTCTTGCGGCGTACGAGATGTACAACGGCGAATCGCCCGGCGCAGGCATCATCACGGGCATCGGGCGCGTGAGTGGTCGTGAGTGCGTGATCGTCGCTAACGATGCGACGGTCAAGGGCGGTACTTACTACCCGTTGACAGTGAAGAAGCATTTGCGCGCGCAGGAAATCGCGGCGCAGAACAATTTGCCGTGCATCTATCTCGTCGATTCTGGCGGCGCAAATTTGCCGAATCAGGACGAGGTATTTCCGGATCGCGATCACTTCGGTCGCATCTTCTACAACCAGGCGACGATGAGCGCAGCGGGCATCGCGCAGATTGCTGTCGTCATGGGATCGTGCACGGCCGGCGGCGCGTATGTGCCCGCGATGAGCGACGAATCCATCATCGTAAAAAATCAGGGCACCATCTTTCTGGCGGGGCCGCCGCTTGTGAAAGCCGCGACGGGCGAAGTGGTGACGGCGGAAGACTTGGGCGGTGGTGACGTTCACACGCGCCTGTCTGGTGTCGCTGATCAGCTTGCACAAAACGACGCCCACGCGCTGGGCCTAGCGCGTCAGGCCGTCGCGAATCTGAACACGATCAAACCAACTCAGCTCGCAATGACAGACAGTGCGGAACCGCTGTTCGATCCGCATGAGCTGTATGGTGTGATCCCCGTCGACACGCGCAAACCATTCGATGTTCGTGAAGTGATTGCGCGCATCGTCGACGGCAGTGATTTTGATGAGTTCAAGCCGCGTTACGGCATGACGTTGGTGACGGGTTTTGCACGGATCTACGGCATGCCGGTCGGCATCATAGCCAACAATGGTGTGTTGTTCTCCGAGTCGGCGCTGAAAGGCGCGCACTTCATCGAGCTATGCTGCCAGCGCAAAATTCCGCTCGTCTTTCTGCAGAACATCACCGGCTTCATGGTCGGTCGCAAGTACGAAAACGAAGGCATCGCGAGGAATGGTGCAAAGATGGTGACCGCCGTTGCCTGCGCCAACGTACCAAAATTCACCGTCATCATCGGCGGCAGTTTCGGCGCTGGCAATTACGGCATGTGTGGCCGCGCTTATTCCCCGCGCTTCCTGTGGATGTGGCCCAACGCGCGCATCAGCGTGATGGGTGGCGAGCAGGCTGCGAGCGTGCTTGCAACGGTCAAACGTGACAATATCGAAGCGAAGAGCGGCTCTTGGTCAAAAGACGAAGAAGCTGCCTTCAAAGCGCCGATCACCGAAAAATACGAGCGCGAAGGCCACCCGTATTACGCCACGGCCCGCCTTTGGGACGACGGCATCATCGACCCGGCGGACACGCGTCGCGTGCTCGGCCTCGGTCTCTCGGCGAGTTTGAATGCGTCGATTCAAGATACAAAGTTCGGCGTCTTCCGGATGTAATGCAATGAACACAATCAAAATTGAACGCGACGCACGCGGCGTCGCACTGATCGCGATGGATCGGCCCGAGATTCACAACGCGTTTGACGAAATCATGATTCGCGAAATCATCGAGGCTTTTCGTGATCTCGGCGAAGACGATAGCGTTCGAGTCATCATCATCGGCGCCGAAGGCAAAAGCTTTTGTGCGGGTGCTGACCTTAACTGGATGAAGCGCGCCGCCGACTACGATGAAGACCAGAATCGTGAGGACGCTGGCGAGCTCGCTCTGATGTTGAACGCTATCTATGCCTGCCCCAAGCCCGTCATTGCGCGCGTGCAGGGCAATGCATTTGGTGGCGGCGTAGGCGTAGTCGCGGCGGCAGACATTGCCATTGGCGTTGCCGATGTTCAGTTTGCACTCTCCGAGGTCAAACTCGGCATCATCCCCGCCGCCATCAGCCCGTATGTGATCGAGGCGATTGGCGCTCGCTATGCGCGCCGCTACTTCGCGACTGCGGAGCGATTCACGGCAGCAGAAGCATTTCGCATTGGGCTGTTGCACGATCTGGCGCATAGCGCCGAAGCAATGGATGAG
>JBBRGY010000087.1:0-9967 GCA_038223495.1 Burkholderiales bacterium
ACGGCCACCTCAAAGGCGCAGCGGGTTCGCGTCGAAGCCTTCTCGAACACGAGCGCGATGTTCTTGCCCTTCAGCCGCTGGTGCTCATTGCCTATCGCTTTGCTGCGCTTTAATTCAACCGCCAAGTCAAGCAGAAAGGCAACGTCGCGTGGCTCAAAGTCTTCCAGTTTTAAGAGGCTTCGATTGTGAAGATTAAAGCTCATGACGACACCGCATCACGCTGGATCGGGCAGCTCATGCAATGGCTGCCACCGCGACCTCGCCCCAGCTCGCCACCGGGAATCGTGATGACCTCAACGCCCGCCTTGCGCAGCAGCGTATTCGTATAAACATTCCTATCATACGCCATGACCACGCCGGGTGCGATTGCCAAAAGATTGTTGCCATCGTCCCACTGTTCGCGCTCGACCTCATCGCTGTCGCCGCCGGTTTGCACGGTGCGCAATTGGTTCAGCCCAAGTGCTTCGGCAACGACCGAAACGAACGAGCCTTTATCAGCCCGCAGGTCGACCGATTCGTGTTTATCACCGGGCCGCAGGCTGAAGGCGCGGATGCCGTCGACCACATCGGGAAACACGGTAACGAGATCGGTGTTGCAGAAGGTGAACACGGTGTCGAGATGCATCGCGCCACGCGTTTTTGTTGGCAGGAGCGCGGCGATAACGCGACTGGCCGCGCCGCGACGAAACAGTCGTCGTGCGATCTGGCTCACAGCTTGCGGAGAAGTGCGCTCGCCCATGCCGATCAGGACAACTCCGTGCCCAATCGGCATCACGTCGCCGCCTTCGAGTGTGGCCAGACCGTGATCGGCCGCATGATGGTGAGCGTTCTCGTCCTCACGGTCAGAGTCACCAATGCCTTTGATCACGTCATCGCCAAATGCCGACGAATAGCGATATACCGCGTTCATCAAGAGCGTTTCGTGTCTGCGCGCTGCCCAGTACATCGAACCGAGCACCGACTCGCCATAAATCCAGCAGCTCGAATCGCGGGTGAACAACATGTTGGGCAACGGCGGAAACACGAAACCGCCCGCATCAAGGCAACCTGAGGTCAGGCCAGCAATCTCAAACGGCACATCGCGCCGGGCAAGACCGCCGATCAAAAATTCTGCCAGTCGCACCGCAGGCAGCACTTTGAGCCACGGCCTAAGTTGCGCTGCGGCCTCGGGCTCAATGTAGTCAGGGCCGAGCTTGCGGTCAAGCACCCAATCACAGGCCTCAGGCATAGCCATCACCTCAGACAACAGATCATGCAACTCCAGAACCGCAACTCCACGTTCTTTCAACTTGTTGGTGAAAACATGGTGGTCGTTCTTGGCTTGTGAGACCCACAACACGTCGTCGAAAAGGAGTTCCCTGCAATTGGCTGGCGTCAACCGCGCTTGGGCAAGGCCGGGGCGACACACCAACACTTTACGTAGCGTGCCGACTTCGGAATTAGCGCCGTGATTCATTGTTTCTTCTCCAGAAATGTATTGGGGTTGGTGCTGCTTCTCACAGCGTCAATTTGCCGGTGGCGAGCAAGTAGCCTCCGACGACTGCGAGAACGCACAGCGCCGCGCAAATAGCCCATTCAAAGGTGGCAAATACGCGAAGCTTTTGCTCTCGTTTTGCCAGGACGTAGACCAGCGCCCCCGGCACATAAAGCAGCGCGCTGAGCAGCAAATATTTCGGCCCAGCGGCATACAAAAGCCACGCGCAGTAAACAGTGGCAAACGCGGTAATCGGAAGGTCAATGGGCTTGATCGTGTCGGCGGCACCTTCGCGGCGGACCGTGATCACGACGCCGTAAATCGCGCTGAACAAATACGGCAGTAAGATCATCGCGGTCGATAGCGAAATCAGCGCGAGATAGGATGCCTTTGACAACAGCGTGACAAGCAGGAACAACTGCACCATAAGGCTGGTGACCCACATGGCATTCGCGGGCACACCATGAGTGTTCTGCCTTGCCAGACCTTTGGGCATTACGCCGTCACCAGCGGGAGTAAACAATGACTCAGCCGCCAACAACGTCCATGCGAGAAACCCGCCGCCGACGGAAACGATCAAGCCAACGTAGATGAGCACTGCGCCCCAGGTGCCGACCACACTCTCCAGCACACCCGCCATCGACGGATTTTTGAGTCCCGCCAGCGTGGCCTGATTCATCACGCCAAGGGACAGCAATGACACCGCCATCAGGAGCGCGAGCGTAATGAAAAATCCGATGATGGTAGCGCGACCCACGTCCGCACGGCTTTTCGAACGCGCCGAATAGACGCTAGCGCCCTCAATTCCGATGAACACCCAGACGGTGACCAGCATCGTGCTCTTGACCTGATCCAGCAGGCTTCCCAGCTTCGCATCACCCCAAAAACCCGACGTGAACGTATCCATCCGAAACGCGAGCGCCAGAATGCCGATGAAGAGCGCGAGCGGCACGACCTTCGCTACCGTCACCACTGCATTGAGTACCACTGCGCCCTGAATGCCGCGCAACACCAACGCATGCACGACCCACAGAACGACTGAAGCACCGACCACAGCAGCGGTCGTGTTGCCTTCGCCAAACGCAGGAAAGAAATAGGAGAGTGCTGCGAAGGCAGCGACCAGGTAACCCACGTTGCCGATCCAGGCACTCACCCAATAGCCCCACGCCGAATTGAAACCGACGTAGTCGCCAGCGGTGGCCCGCGCATAGGCGTAAATGCCGTTGTTGAGCTCTGGCTTCCTTAGTGCGATCATCTGATAAACGAGCGCTAGACTCAGCATGCCCGCGCCGGTTATGCCCCAGCCAATTAGAATCGCAGCGGGCCCAGCGCCTGCGGCCATGTTCTGTGGCAGACCAAAGATGCCACTGCCGACGATTGAGCCGACCACCAGCGCGACGAGTAGCCCCAGTCCGAGCTTGCTGGGTGCAGCGGCAGGAATAATCGATGCAGGTACGGAGATCGGCGCGGATGTTGTTTTCGTCAAAACTGCGGTACTCATTTTTGATCTTTCAATGGATTGGTGGATGCCAATATCAGGTTGTCGTTCAAAACGAGTAGCGACCCATCAGATCGAACCGAGACATCGTGCCGGTGTCGCCAGCAAAAGTTTTTCGTTTGCCGTAGATGAACTCGGCACCGAGTTCGACGTTCTTGATCGGCGAGTAAATGGCGTTGACGAATAGCTGCTGCAATTGGCGGTTGCCCAGCGCCTCAGCGGTCTTGCCGCGGTTCATCGCGTACGCCACCGTGCCGCGTAATTGATCACTAAAGGTTCGGGCATAACCGACGACAAGACCTTCGTTTTTGTCAAACGTGATCGCGCCGTTGGCAGCAATGGTGTAGCCGTTTGAGCCGTAGAGTTGATCGACGTCCCCATTGACACGCGTGTATTGACCCATCAACACGTCTTTTTCGGTCAGTTTGTAATTGCCGCCCACAGCGAAGCCGAAGCCCCGCTTCGACTCTGTGGCCGATCGCTTTTCGTGCGCGAGTGCGCGCACGTTGACCGCCCCCCAGGCGAAGCTCTGGTCATAGCGCGCGATGAGTTGGGGGAGGCGCTCTTTGCTGCTACCACCACCAAACTGATCTTCGGGATCCTCGGCGGCGACGCTGAATTTGTAGCCCGCTTTGGTATCGCCGTATGTGTAGCGCACCATCGTACGACGAGAGAATGGTGCGCCGATGGGACCATTGAAATCGACCGTTTCTGGCAAATCGTCCAGATCCATAAATGTTGACCACGTCTGACCGATGAGCCAGCCACCGTATTCGCCGTAGGCATGTCGCAACCGCAAGCGATTACGGTTGTTACTGCCGTAGGAATAGAAGTCCATCTCAAGCTTGGTATTGAGTGCGTTCGCGCCGATTGGCGTGGCCGACTCGAAGCCGAGGCGAGAGGTTTCTGCGGTAAACCGGGTGCGGCCTTTTTGCTCACCCGAATTGTCCAAAGGCTGTGAACTCAAATCGGTGAAAAGATCGCTCGGACCGGATGCCTTTAAGTCATGGATTCCATGCACTTCGGCGTAGCCGTAGAAGCGCACCGACGTGTTGGAGCCAGGAAAGCGAAAGCTACCTGGTAGATCACCTGCCACCACGGCACCTTTGGAGGGTGATGCGTCTGCTTTCTCAAGTTTCTCAACGCGAGCCGACAACAATGCGGGCTCGGTTGGCACAGGCTCCGCGGATTTCGCTTTCTTCAAGACATTGACCTCTTCGATCAATCGTTGCACCTTTTGACGAAGCGCTTCAAACTCTTGCGGCGATTGCGCGCGCGCCGACACGCTCGCCGCGATTGCCAGCGTCAACACAGCGCATTGCCTTAACGAACGATTGGATGTCACAACCAGTACCCTTGGCGCTGATAGTTTTTATGCAGGCGTGTTTCGTATTCGCGATGAATAGAACTCACATCCTCAAATATCGGGCTTGACATGACCTGCTCTCGCGTCAGGCGAACGTGAACCTTTTGTGTGGCCCAATCGATGCGGTCAGCCCAATGCATGCCAATGAGAACCTTGCGTCCACCGGGCCACCAATTGCGGGTGTCCACAACCAGATATCGAATGGCCCAGTTTTTTTCGTCAAAAATAAAGTCCTGCACATGCCCAATGCTGTCGTCGGTGGCTTGTACGTCGTAACCGATGACGTGAGCGCTGCTGCGCAGGTGCACATCGGCTGGCTTGAATGCACTTGTTCGTAGCGCCCGTGCGGCCGCGATCTCGGTTGGGGATCTGGTGATCGGTACGTAAGGCATTTCCTCCATGGCCCAGAGCCCGCTGCCCCCCCAATATTCGGGGTAGCCGTAGTAGTCAAGATAGTCACGCTCGTGCTGGCGCGACACCGGCTGATGCGTGTCAACGTCGGGACTTTTTTTCACTTGATGCTGAGTTAGCACGGTGTGGATATGCTTATCGCTACCCAGCGGCTGCTTGACGGCAAACGGCGAAATCAGCACTTTGCGCCCTTCGAGCCAGCTACCTGTGTCGACCACCAAGTAGCGTATCGCCCAAGCGTGGTCATCGAAAAAGAACTCTTCTACATGGCCGATATCGCCGTCGATGGCGGTTACTTTGGCACCAGTCAGGTGGCTCATACTGTTTAACATGGGAATGCTCCTTTTGGGGGCTTGATTGGGTAGGGCAATTGGCAAATTTGGCCGTCGCACGAAGAGCCAGCGTGGTTTAACCTAACTGTCATCGACGCTCCAATTCTCATGTTGCAACGCGCTTCGGGATGGGTCTGTGCGCTGACGTACGCAGCGCAACCTAAATTTTTGGGACACTATCGGCATCAGCAATCTGCGCATCCAGCGTATCCTGCCAATTTCCAAGGGAGTAACCATTTCAGTTGTCGTGAGATCAACCATTACGTTCAGACCGATTGCAGACGGCACCTACCAATAGCACTGTGCTCAGTGCGGTGCTCGGTCCCAAACAGCGCGGCGACGACTGGCGAGCCCAAACCATGAAGCTCAACCGCTCATCGCGCCAGTCGGCCGTCAATTTGTGGGGATATCGGCAATCACGTTTGGATTGACTCAAGCGTTAAGCACGTGATCAACTCAACGACAACCGCTCGCGTCAAGGAGCGATAGTGAGTTCGTTCGTAACCGAAGTCACACCGGGTGCAGACCACGCGGTCCAGCGGGCCGTATCCTGTTCCGCCCAAGACGAAACGCTGCCTTTGAGCGTTACGGCACCGTCGTGCGTGGTGACGTTGATTCGCCGTGCTTCCAAGTTTGAATTGCGGCGAAACGCGTCTTCAATTTTTGACTTGACATCTACCCATTTGACTGACGGCTTAATCTTAATGTTGTTACTGACCATTGCAACACCCATCAGGTTTTGTACACAGCGATACGCTGCGTCCTTCTGGTACTGCCAGTCAAGCTCGCCCTCCAGCGTGACCCAGCCATTTTTCACAATGACCTTGCTGCAGAACCCCATCACCGACTCCACGCTAGCGCGGTCGTACCAGCTGCGGTTAAACAGCACCAAATCATGTGTGACCAGCAAGGAGCGCACGTAGCGCTGGAAGTACCACGCAGACAAGTCTCGATTTGACGGCTAGCGCTACTACGCGGGTTTCGCGCGGGCTTAAATACTTGAAGCTACCTTTGAGGTAGCCGTCTTTTCCGGCTGAGTCGCGTCCCTCCAGAACGATCAGAATTTTGTCGCTGTGACTGGTTACACGGAGCTGAACAGGTCGCGATGCTTTTACTCTTGCCCGTCGGGCGTCACTGCACTGGCGGGCAGTGCCGACACCCTTCGGCTGAGTTTTTCTATGCGACGGGTAGACACCCCAATGGCTGTCAACGAGCGCTCTCGGCGAATCGCGTTCACACTTCATTCGGAACTGAGACCGCAGTGCGAGCATACCCGCGCCCAAGGCTGGCATCTGTAAAGCGGAGCCCGTTGTGACACCGATTGGGATTGCACCTACACAGCACTAAATCGCTTCGCTAAACACTGAGCGCCAACAACGTTCGTCGCAGTCGCGCCACCTCTTCAATCAAATCCGTCGTTAGCGCAGCCAGTTGCGGATCCGCGTCGAATGTCTTTTCAAGCTGAACGATGCGGCGAGCACGTACTAACGTAACGCTATCAAACCGCCATGCACCGGTGGACCTGTCGACTTGCAGTATTCCAGCCTCCACGCGATCCTGAACCCATTCAGCCGCGACGCCACAGGCGTGCGCTAGCTCGTCAGCAGTGTAGGCAGCCTCATACAGCACTTCGCCGACTGCCATTGATGCGAGTGGGGGATGTTGCATGGTTACGCTCCGTTCTTATGACGAGGGTCGTACGCTGGAAAGGCTTTGGCCAGGGCGGCGTATGCGGCACGGCTATCGTCGCTATCCGCCGGTGGCAGTGCGAGTTCAAGATCAAGGTATAAGTTGCCCGATTCGCTACTGCCCGTGCCGGGGATGCCACGCCCTTTCAGGCGCAGCTTGCGACCCGAGAGCCACCCTGCGGGAATGTTGACCTCGACCTCCCCGCTCGGCGTGTTCACTTTGGCCTTGGCCCCCAACATCGCTTCCCAAGGAGCGACGGGCACGCGCTGGTATACGTCACGGCCTTCCGCACGCCAGCGGGTGTCGGATTTGAACAGCACCTCAAGTAACAAGTCGCCAGCCACAGCGCCACCGATCCCTGGGCTGCCTCGGCCCGCCAGTCGAATGTGCTGCCCTTCATGAACGCCTTTGGGAATCTTGACCTGCAGGCTGCGTTCTTCATTGACAAGGTGGCCATCATCACCTTGTCGCGCGCTGCGCAACGTGATGGTGCGCTCAGCCCCATCGTAGGCATCGAGAATATCGAGTACGATTTTTGCGTGATGATCTCTGCCGCGCATCTGTTCCGGTGCGCCACCGAAGCCGCCAGACTGCGCGCGCTGACCGCGCGCTCCACGACCGAAGAGTTGTTCGAAAAAGTCGCTGTGATCGCCACCACTATCGCCCGCATTAGAAAACTCGAATCCGGCATCCCAATTGGGCGGTGGACGGAATTCGTGCCCATCACCTGCACCACCTCCGCCGCGACCATTTTGCGCATACCCAGCACGGCCCAACGTGTCATAGGCGACGCGCTTTTCCGGATCGCCCAGCACGTCATTGGCTTCGTTTAACTCCGACATTCGTGCGTCGGCGTCTGTGGCCTTGCTGACATCAGGATGGTATTTTCGCGCCAGCTTGCGGTAGGCTTTCTTAATCTCGTCGGCGCTCGCCGTTTTTTCCACGCCGAGAACTTTGTAATAGTCCTTGAATTCCACGTTCTCTCCCCTCGTCCTATTTCACTTTTCCAAGCGCGATACGAAATTCGTTCAGCTTGGCCTCATAAGCATCCGCCTCGCCATAGTCCAGAAAGCGGTTGTACCGCGAGTGTGTACCGAGAATTTTGTGCGCATGTTTGATCGGGCAAAAATACTGCTCGGTTCTCGCCAAAATCTCGCCCATGTAGCCCATCAGCCCAGTGCCGTATTCGCAATAGGTGCAATGAAACTTCTCGATGAAATTCAGGTAGCTCAAATGCCTGCGGTCAAACACGATGTAGTCACTACGCCGCACTTTGGTCACACGATAAATCGGAAAGCAAACCGCCTGATAGAAACTCACGCAGGCATCCAGCATGAGGAGCGGTATCACCATCGTGTAGATGATCGGCCCGGTAATGAGATTTTGCGGACGGTCAGTGATCAACCAGCGAAAGAAGCTCTTTTTAAGCTTCTTGTGCGCCGCCTTCACCGTGCGCTCGAACTCAACGCGTTTACCTTTAATCTCAAAGAACATTTTGTGTTCCTGCTGCTGTACCGCCGTTCGTAGTTCATCCTCAAGCGTGGCCATGCGTGCGAGGATGTGTGAGATTTGTTCGTTCATTGAAGCTTGTGCAAGGCTGCGCCCTTGTGCATGGCGATGTGATCGGTTTTGTTGCTCTGAATTTGGTACTGCGGATCGATCTCGGTGCATCGATGCATTTGCCCCTTAACTTCGGTGTCAACGGTATGCACCTTGATGATGGTGCCGCTGGCCGGGCCGAACTCGGAGTGCCAGCCGACACGGTCGCCGAGCTTGAATGCGTGCTTCATTGGGATTCTCCTAAACAAATCAATGGACTACGTCGGTCACGGCGACACAGGCCCGATCCCAAAACGAATCAAGCCACAATTGCGAGGCTGCAACGTCGCGGGCTCGGTTGACGCTTTCTCTGATGCTTTTGCCCTATTCAGCAGATTGTCCTCCGCGATCAATCGTTGACCTGCTGCCGCAGAGCTTTCAAACTCTCACGGCGATTGCGAGCGCCAATGCAGTGCGCCGCCTTAGCGGACTAAGTGATTTCATAACCAGTAACCTTGGCGCTGACAGTTCTAATGATGGCGTGTCTCTTATTCGCGATGAATGGAACTCACATCTTCAAATACCGGGCTTGACATGACCTGCTCTCGCGTGAGCCGAACGTGAACCTTTTGCGTGGCCCAGTCAAGGCGGTCAGCCCATTGCATGCTAATGAGTACCTTCCTTCCATCAGGGCACCCATTGGGCGTGTCCACGACCAGATATCGAATGGCCCAGTTCTGGTCGTCAAAAATAAAATCGTGCACAACACCGATGCTCTCGTCGGTGGCTTCCAGGTTGTTACCGATAACGTAAGCGCTGCTACGAAGGTGCACCTCGCCAGCCTTGCAGTCCCGCCTACGCAACGCTCGAGCGGCGGCAATCTTGGCTGGGGATCTCATGATCGGCGGGTAGGGCATCTCCGCCATGCCCCAGAGCGCGCTGCCACCCCAATATTCGGGGTAGGCGTAGTAGTCGAGGTAGTCACGCTCATGCTGGCGCGACATCGGTTGATGCGTGTCTATGTCCGGACTGTTCTTCACCTGCTGCTTGGTTAGCACGGTGTGGATGTGCTTATCGCCACCCAGCGGCTGCTGGACGGCATACGGCGAGATTAGGACCTTGCGCGCTTCGAGCCAACTGCCAGTGTGCACTACCAAGTAGCGAATAGCCCAGGCGCAGTCATCGAAGAAGAACTCTTCTACATGCCCGATGTCGCCGTCGATGGCGGTTAATTTGGCTCCGGTTAGACGACGCATACTGTTCAACATGGCAATGCAACTTTTAAGGTCTTAACTGGGGTGGGAGCGATTGGCCAAGTTAGCCGTCGCCTGAAGGATCAGTGTGGTTGACCCAACCGTCATCGACGCTCGTGTTCTCATCTTGCAACGCGCTTCGGGATGGGTCTGTGCGCTGACGTACCCAGCGCCAACTAATTTTTTTGGTTGAGCGGTCGACACCCTGCCTACCCTGCCAAGCGCAAATGGCTCAACCAGTTCTGTAGAACTTGGGCGCCCTTGAATACATGCCAAGACCCGCCTGTAGTCTTGTGATCGGAGGAACGGTACGGTCTGTGGGACGGCGCGAAAGCTTCGAGCTCCCTGCTGAATTCAAACCGCTTACTCATCTTGAATATTTCCAATGGTAAATCTCGGTCAAAC
>JBBRGY010000088.1:0-9945 GCA_038223495.1 Burkholderiales bacterium
GGGTAGTAGGCGATGCCTACGCGCGGATAGCTACGCGCAGCGAATGAAGGGCCGCTGATGATCATGTCAACCGTGCCGAGCGTGAGGCCCTGATTGATGTCGGTCTCTTTGCCGAGCGATGACGCGGGGAAAACTTGAATGTCAAATTTCCCGTTGGTGAGACGCTTGATTTCGCCGGCGGCCCACACTGATTCAGTGTGATACGGCTCGGACGTCTCGTAGACGTGCGCCCACTTGAGCTTGGTTTGCGCGAATGAGATGGCGGGCGCGATGAGCGTCGCGGTGACGAGCGCGGACGTGATTAGGGTACGAAATTTCATGGAGCCTCCTTGATGGCGATAACGTGGCAGTGTTTTGGCATTGCGTCGATGACGATTCGGACTCTGATGGTCACAAATTCGCATCGGTGTGGATAGCATAAGCGATCACAACTAAAGTCATCGTACAACAGGGATAAAGTGAAACCTAGCAGGATTACCCACATTCGCGCCACGCCCGTAACGGTGCCGTTGCAAGCGCCTCTGTTGCACAGTAATGGTGCGCATTGGGGGCGGTTTGTACGAACCATCATTGAAGTTGAAACCGATGATGGTTATGTCGGGCTCGGCGAATTTGGCGGTGGTGGAGAAGTGGCAAGCGCGGGGATTGAGAGCCTGATTGGCTATCTCAAAGGGCACAACGTATTCGAGCTGGAAGCCCTGCGTTTCGCCATTTGCAACCCGACGGCGAGTCTTTACAACAACCGTACACAGCTTCACGCGGCGATTGAATTCGCGTGTCTTGATGTGATGGGGCAAAGGCTTGGCGTGCCCGTCGCAGAACTGTTAGGCGGACGACTGCGTGAAAGCGTTGAATTCGCGAGTTATCTGTTTTTCCGTCTACCGAACGAGACGACTGGCGACGGTGAGGTTCGAACCGCCGATCAGCTCGTTGCTCACGCCAGAGCATTGCAGGTGGAACATGGCTTCACCGCGCACAAGCTCAAAGGCGGCGTTTTTGCGCCAGATTACGAGCTAAGCGCGTATCAGGCACTGGCCGCAGCCTTGCCTGACGACCGCTTTCGTTATGACCCAAATTCCGCGTTTTCGCTGGCAGACGCGATCCGCTTCGGTCAAGGCATTGAGCACATCAACAACGACTACTTTGAGGACCCTGTTTTTGGCATGCCACAGCTCTCGCGATTGCGCGAATTCGTGCGCATTCCGATTGCCACCAACACGGTCGTCGTGAACTTCGAACAGCTCGCGATGAGCATCACCATGCAGCCGCGCGCGATCGACGTCGTGCTGCTCGACACCACGTTCTGGGGCGGAATTCGCCCCTGCATCAAAGCTGCCGCGATTTGCGACACATTCGGAATCGGCGTCGCCGTACATTCATCCGGCGAATTGGGCATTCAGCTTGCGACGATGTTGCACATGGGCGCTGTTGTGCCGAACCTGGGTTACGCGGCCGATGCGCATTATCACCATCTCGTCGATGACATCATCGTTGGCGGCAAGATGAAATACGTGAACGGCGCGATCAAAGTACCGACCGGACCCGGCCTTGGCGTGACGCTGGATCGCACCAAGCTCGCTGAGTATCACGAGTTGTTCAAAGAAAAAGGCGGCTACACCTACGACCGTGATCCATCGCGGCCAGACTGGTATCCGCTGGTGCCGAATTCACGTTGGAAAGCGGCATAACCATGCGATTGAATCTGAACGCGCTTGGGTCATTACCTGCTGCAATTCACCGTCCCGCGTATGACCCATCGAAGTTAGGCATTGGTATCGTTCACCTCGGCCTCGGCGCGTTTCACCGCGCCCATCAAGCGGTGTACACCGACGACGCGATTGCTGCGCACGGCGGCGACTGGGGCGTTTGCGCTGTTAGCCTGAAAACTAAAACTGCGCGCGATCAGGTCGCGCCACAAGACGGCCTTTACAGCGTGCGAACCGTCTCGCGTGAGAGCGATGCATGGCGCGTGATCGGCAGCGTGCGAGAGGTGCTTTTTGCACCGGATCAAATGACGGACGTCATCGCGAGAATCGCCCAAGCAGAAACAAAAATCATCACGCTCACCGTGACCGAAAAAGGCTACTGCGCGAACGTCGCAGCAAGAGAACCGTTGTGGGACCACGCCGATATCGCGAACGATTTACTGCACGCGGACGCACCGAGAAGCGTGCTCGGCGTCCTCGCCGCAGGGCTGCATGAGCGCTTCCGCAAACGAGGCGCGCCGCTCACCATTTTGTGCTGCGATAACCTCACCGAAAACGGCGCTGTACTTGAGTCGCTCATGCATCAATTCGTCGCACGAATTTACCCGACGATGGTGCCGTGGCTGCGTGACAACGTCTGCTTTCCGTCTTCGATGGTGGATCGCATCGTGCCTGCTACACGAGCCGATGATCGAGCGGACGCTCAACGTGCGCTCGGCGTTGAAGACGAAGGCGTCGTCCGCGCTGAGCCATTTTCACAATGGGTGATCGAAGACAATTTCGCCGCCGAACGTCCGGCTTGGGAGCTGGTCGGCGCGCAACTTGTGAGCGATGTGCGTCCGTTCGAAAAGATGAAACTGCGGCTGCTCAACGGATCGCATTCGTTGATGGCCTATCTGGGTTACGTCGCCGGATATGAAACCATTGCCGAGACCGTCATCGATCCCGGTTTCGAGCGTTTGGTGAATGCATTGATGCTTGAAGCGGAGGCGACGCTTGAGCCCATCGCCGACGTTGATTTCGCGGAATACCGCGCGCAACTCATCAAGCGTTTCGGCAACCCCGCCAACGGTCATCGCTGCGCCCAAATCGCTACTGACGGCTCACAAAAAATCCCGCAGCGTTGGGTCGCCGTCGCAAACGAGCGACTGGTAAATGGCCTCGACGTCAATGCGCTCACGCTCGCCACCGCTGGGTGGATTCGCTACGTTTACGGCAAAGACGAGATGGACGAAACCATCCAAATTTCTGACCCGCTGGCCGCGGAGTTCGCCGCCATTGCTGCGAAGCATTCGTACGATTCGCTTTCATTCGCTGACGCCATCCTGCGCATCGAGTCCGTCTTCGGCGCGCTGGGTCGAAATCCGGCATTCGCCGCCCCGGTCAAGCGCTGGGTCAATCAGCTGTTCCGGGACGGCGCTCAATCCACCGTAGATTCATTTTCAAGTTCATCAGCTTTTCGGTGAAATGGCTGCGAAACTAGGGCTAGAAGAGCTTTCAGCCATAAGTCGAGAAATGCCGAATATGACGCTTATCCCGCGTTCGGTGGGGATTCGACGAAAAAGCCGTATGTACACGGATGGCGATTTGCGTCGCAAAATCGCCATCTCCGCGAGCTTCGCTACTGCGCCTGAATAATCCGCAACATGCGCCGCAGAGGCTCAGCTGCGCCCCATAGCAGTTGATCGCCAATGGTGAACGCGCCGAGGTATTGCGGCCCCATCGCGAGTTTGCGTACGCGGCCCACGGGGATATCCATCGTTCCTGCCACGTTCATTGCCGTGAGGTTTTTCTCCGTCGCCTCGCGCTCGTTGGGTACGAACTTCACCCACTCGTTGTCGTTCTTGATCATCGCCTCGATGTCGGCAAGCGGCACGTCTTTGGTGAGCTTGAACGTCAGCGACTGCGAGTGACAACGCATTGAGCCGACACGCACACAGGTTGAGTCAATCGGCACCTCTGGCGAGCCAAATTGCTTGCCCCAGCCCATGATCTTGTTGGTTTCGGCTCCGCCTTTCCACTCCTCAAGGCTCGTGCCATCGCCGCGATCCGCATCGATCCACGGAATCAGATTGCCGCCCAGTGGAATGCCCCGGAAATTGGCCGTTTCTTCTGGCGTGAAAGCGCGTTGCTTCGCCGTCACTTTGCGGTCAATTTCAAGAATTGCGCTGGCTGGGTCGTCGAGCAAGTCTTTGACTTCGGCATAGAGCGAGCCATATTGCGTCAAAAGTTCGCGCATGTTGGGTGCGCCACCGCCAGAGGCTGCCTGATAGGTAGACGTTTGCATCCACTCAACTAAGCCAGCTTTAAACAAAGCGCCAACGCCCATCAACATGCAGCTCACGGTGCAGTTGCCGCCGATCCAGTCTTTGACGCCCTTCGACAACGCGGTCTGGATGACGGGCATATTGATCGGGTCGAGAATGATGATCGAATCATCGTTCATGCGCAAAATCTTCGATGCGTCGATCCAGTGGCCCTTCCAGCCTGCCGCGCGCAGTGGCGCATAAACGGCCTTGGTGTAGTCGCCACCCTGACAGGTGATGATCACGTCCATCGCTTTAAGCGCGTTGATGTCGTTGCCATCTTTCAAAATCGGATCGAACACGGCGCAGCCATCAATCTTCGGCGCGGTTTTACCGGCGGACGATATGCTGAAAAAAGTGGTTTCGATTGCGTCAAAGTCGCGCTCGGCGCTCATGCGTTGCATAAGAACGGAGCCGACCATGCCGCGCCAGCCTACGAGGCCGACTTGGAGCGGAGACACGGACATGATTTTCTCTAGGTAGATGAAATAATTGCTGCGCCGCAGCGAGCTCGCAAGAATAACGCAAGTCGCCGCCGATTCGTGTCCCTGCGCGGCTGGCAAATCTACCCGGAGCGTGTGCTGTGGGGCGGCTTCCGAGTTGACGCTGCGAAACGCCCGAGCGATTCAGATAAAATCTCTGGGTTTTCCCGACCTTTCATGACCTTGGGGCTTTTTTGCCCCGAAAGTCGTCTGTCGGGCCCTTTCAAGCTTCAAAAACGACCCTTCGGAATCGCGGACATTCAATCAATGAGCGGACCAGTTAATAAATCCAGACGAAATACCGTCATCGCCGTCGCGGCGGTGCCCGGTGCTCTCACCGGGGCGGCTATAGTCGCGCCATTAGTCGCTTCGCTTGCGCCGTCGGAGCGCGCCAAAGCAGCCGGTGCCCCGGTGAAAGTCGACATTTCTGGCCTGAAGCCAGGCGAAAAGCTCAACGTCGAATGGCGTGGCAAAGTTGTCTGGGTCATGAAACGCACGCCCGAGCAGATCGCGGCGTTCGAGGCAATTCCAACTTCGCAGTTAACCGACCCAGACTCCAAAAAATCGATTCAACCGGACTACGTGAACGCAAAAACGCGCTCGATTACGCCCGATTTGATGGTCATGCAAGGCGTGTGCACGCATCTGGGCTGCTCGCCCACGGCGAAGTTCACACCGGGCGAAATAGGTAACGACTGGCCCGGCGGTTTTTATTGCCCATGCCATGGCTCGAAATTTGACCTCGCAGGTCGCGTATTTACCGGCTCTCCAGCGCCTACAAATCTCACCATTCCACCGTATAAAGTGGACGGAATGAGCCTCGTCATTGGTGTCGGTCAAGACGGAAAGGAAGCGTAAGCCATGGCAACCAAACACGCCTCCATGTTCACCAACCCGCTTCTCAGGTGGGTAGATGATCGCTTCCCGTTGACCGGGATGATTAAAGAGCATCTGACCGAATACTACGCACCGAAGAACTTCAACTTCTGGTACTACTTCGGCTCGCTCGCACTGCTTGTACTAGTGCTGCAAATCGTGACCGGAATCTTCCTCACGATGAACTACAAGCCAGACGCGGCCTATGCATTCGGCTCGGTCGAATACATCATGCGTGACGTCGACTACGGTTATGTCATTCGTTATATGCACTCGACGGGCGCGTCGATGTTCTTCATCGTCGTTTACCTGCATATGTGTCGCGGCCTGATGTACGGCAGCTATCGCAAACCTCGCGAGCTGTTGTGGATTTTCGGCATGCTGATTTATCTCTGCCTGATGGCTGAGGCCTTTTTTGGTTACCTGCTGCCGTGGGGCCAGATGAGCTTTTGGGGCGCACAGGTGATCGTGAACATATTCTCGGCCATTCCGTTCATCGGGCCTGACTTAGCGGTCTGGATTCGTGGTGATTATTCGATTGGTGATGCAACGCTGAACCGCTTCTTCGCGTTCCATGTGGTTGCGCTGCCGCTCGTGTTGATCGGCCTGGTTGCCGCACACATTCTTGCGCTGCACGAAGTGGGCTCGAACAACCCTGACGGCATTGAGATCAAGAAAAACAAGGATCCCAAAACCGGTATTCCGCTCGACGGCATCGCTTTCCATCCCTACTACACGGTTAAAGATATAGTCGGTGTGGTCGTGTTCCTGATGATTTTCACGATCATCGTGTTCTTCTTGCCAGATATGGGCGGTTACTTCCTTGAAGCGAACAACTTCATCCCGGCCGATCCACTCAAAACGCCTGCGCACATCGCACCGGTCTGGTATTTCACGCCGTACTACTCTATTTTGCGTGCGATTCCACCGCTGTTCGGATCACAGTTCCCCGGCGTGATCGGCATGGGATTAGCTACGATGATTTTCTTCGCGCTGCCGTGGCTTGACCGGGGGGCTGTGAAGTCGATTCGCTATCGCGGCACCCTCTACAAGAGCTTCTTCGCAATGTTCATCGTCTGCTTTATCGTGCTCGGCTATCTCGGCGTGAAGCCTACTTCGGTGTGGGGTCAATTCGGCGATTGGGGGAGCATTCTGGACACCAAAGAGCGCGCCACTTGGGTTGCACGCTTTTTGACGATCGGTTATTTCGCGTTCTTCTTCCTGATGCCCTGGTACACCAAGGCCGACAAGACCAAGCCGGAACCGGCTCGGGTCACGATGCACTAGGCGCGAGGCAAAAATAATGAAATTTAAAACGCTTATTTCCGCGCTAGTTTTTTCCGTCGCCGCAACCATCCCTGCGATGTCGTTCGCCAGCGAAGGCCCGGAAGTTAAATTTGTTGGCCCGAAAGCTGATCGCACGGACATTCAATCCCTGCAACGTGGCGCACGACTGTTCGTGAACTACTGCATGGGCTGTCACAGTGCGCAATACATGCGCTACAACAGACTGACCGATCTTCATCTCAGCGAAGATCAGATCAAACAGAACCTCATGTTCACGAGCGATAAGCTCGGTGACACCATGAAATCTTCGATGAACCCGAAAGACGCTAAAGAGTGGTTTGGTGCAGCGCCCCCGGATTTGTCAGTAATGGCGCGGAGCTACAGTGCCGCGGCTATCACTGGAAGCAGTGATGAGCCCACCGCCGTGCTCGCCGCCTATTTGCGCGGGTTCTACCGCGATGACACGCGTGAAACTGGTTGGAACAATCTGGTTTCGCCAAACATTGGTATGCCTCATGTTCTGCATGAACTGTCCGGCACCAATAAGCTCGTCGAGACGCACTACAAGGTTGACGGCAACGAACTGAAGACGGATCACGAAGCCGAGGCCAAAGCAAAGGGCGCGTTTATCGCTGCGCAAGCGATGTCTTCGTTCGAGCATCACGCCGACAAAAAAGACGGCAAGATCGAGAACACCTACATCGTACGTACGCTTGTGAACGAAACGCCGGGCAAGCTTTCGTCGGTTGAGTATGACATCGCAATTGCTGACCTTGTCAATTTCATGGATTACGTCGCTGAGCCGAACAAGGCAAAGCGCATTCAGATCGGCATTATGATGTTGTTTCTGCTCGCGTTCCTGCTCGCTGCCGCGATCTGGATGAAGAAAGAATTCTGGAAAGACGTGCACTAACGGCGCTTACCGATACAGCCCCACTCGGGCGCGACAGCAAGGCAGGCCATCGAGCCTGCCTTACGTCTTTTTGTAGTACCCGGACGATTCGTATAGTCCGGCAAATAATTTACCCAACCACGCGCTGCGTCGCAGCGCTGTCGCTCCAGAGCGAAGGAACTTACGCCTTATGATGACTTTGTATTCCGGCACCACCGATCCGTTTAGCCACCAGTGCCGCATCGTCCTGCATGAAAAAGGCATGGATTTCCAGATCATCGATGTCGATCTCGACAACAAACCCGAAGATCTCGCGGTGATGAACCCTTACAACACGGTGCCCGTGCTTGTTGAGCGCGATCTCATCCTGCATGAGTCGAACATCATCAACGAATACATTGATGAGCGGTTTCCGCATCCACAATTGATGCCAGCAGACCCGGCAACGCGTGGTCGCGCACGCCTTTTTTTGCATCGTTTCAATCGCGAAATTTTTGTTCACGTTGAAGAACTTGAGCGTAAAAATCCAAAGACGGCAGACAAAGCACGCGCGGCTGTTCGTGATCGTTTGACCGAAATTTCGGTAGTATTCAACAAGCAGAAACACATGTTGGGCGACGACTATTCGATGCTAGACGTCGCGCTCGCGCCTTTGCTGTGGCGTCTGTCGCATTACGAAATCGAGCTACCCAAAGCCGCTGCACCTGTGCTCAAGTATGCCGAGCGTTTGTTCTCGCGTCAGGGTTTCATCGATGCGCTGACGCCCGCTGAACGCGGCATGCGGCGCTAGGTCATTTTTGCCTAGTCGCGATTCATGAGCGAGCAATCCGCAAAACCGTATCTTGTTCGCGCACTTTACGAATGGTGCGTGGAGCAGGGCTACACGCCCTACCTTGCGGTGCGCGTGAATGAGTTGACGCGGGTGCCTACGGCATTCGTTAAAAACGGTGAAATCGTGCTTAACGTTGGGCCTCTGGCCACACACAAGCTCACGATGGATAACGAGTGGACGCTTTTCAACGCGCGCTTCAACGGCACCTCACAAGAAGTCGCGGTGCCGTTCTCCGCAGTGATTGGAATCTTTGCGAAAGAAACGGGCTATGGCATGGGCTTTCAGCCAGCGCTTGATGCCGCAGGTTCGGAGGCGACGGATGTGGCCACTGGCGAGGCGCCGGCAACAGAATCTGGCAAACCAGTCGAGAAAATCGCAGCCGTCGCAAAGAGCAAAGTCAGCCACCTCAAAGTCATCAAGTAGAATTAGGCTTCGCCGTTTTAGCTCAGTGGTAGAGCAACCGCCTTGTAAGCGGTAGGTCGTCAGTTCAATCCCGACAAACGGCACCAATTCCCTGCTCACGTTCTTCTTGATTCACGTCAGGCAAGTTTCAGTGAGTTTCACAGGCCAGCGCACGGCCTTCGATGTGCGCGATGCGAGTTAAGTCCGAATTTTTCGGCGACTCTTCCGCGACACCCGGCTGTTTGTCAAAAGACGGCCTTTCAATAAAACTCTATGACTCAAAATTCCAATCGTGGCAATGCGCCCCGTCATCCTCGTTCGCCATTACCGAACACTGGCGGTCGTCCTCAAGGCGGCGGCAATTCCGCAGCTTTATTTAGTGCGCCTCCGAAAAAGCAGATGAACTGGCTGCAGCAAGATGACCGCGCTCCACAGAACACGCCTGTGCCGCGCGCACAGCCCCAACAGAGCCCGCTTCCACGCGCAGTCGATGCGCATTCAGCGGCCCCAGTCACCACGGCTGAAGCGCCGGTGCCAATGGCTAATTCGGTAGCCGTCACCGCGTCCCATACGCCCGCTACCGTTGACGGTGGCTTTGCCGCACTCGGCCTGCGCGATGAACTCGTCCGCGCTGTGCTCGCTCACGGCTACAGCACGCCAACTCCGATTCAGAAGCAGGCGATTCCGGCAGTGCTTGAAGGCGGCGATCTGCTCGGCGGTGCGCAAACCGGCACCGGAAAAACAGCTGGCTTCGTGCTGCCCATGTTGCAGCGCCTGATGCTCTCCGCCAAGCCGCAACTGCCGCCAACCAACGGCGCCCGCGGCAAAAAACTTCCGCGCGCACTGATCCTCGCGCCAACGCGCGAACTTGCCGCCCAGGTGGAAGAGAGCGTTCGCATTTACGGCAAGTTTTTGCCGATGACTTCGACCTGTATCTTCGGTGGCGTTGGTATAAATCCACAGATTCAGGCGATGCGTCACGGCGTTGACATCGTCGTTGCCACACCGGGTCGTCTGCTCGACCTTTACGGCCAGGGCGCGATCAATTTCTCGCAAATCGAAATTCTGGTGCTCGACGAAGCCGACCGCATGCTCGACATGGGCTTCATCCATGACATCAAAAAGGTGCTCGCCGTGCTGCCGCCGAAACGGCAAAACCTGC
>JBBRGY010000089.1:0-9934 GCA_038223495.1 Burkholderiales bacterium
AGCGCATTGAGAAACCAGCGCGCGGGCAAATAAAGCTTCGGAAACGGAGTGATGTTGCGGCTCGCGAGGACTGCCATCGGAATCGCCAGCAAGGTGGCTACTGTCGTGCCGATAGCGGCCATCGCGATCGTTTCCGCCATACGCTGCAGGAACAGCGGTAGCTCGTCAAGCTTCGGCGGCCACGCCTGCGCTAGCCAATGGCCGAGCCGGGGCAGGCCTGTGACCAGGCGCCCCAGGTCAACTTGCGCGAGCTGCCAGGAGGTAGCGTAAAACGCTGCCACCACCAACAGGATCAGCGCGAACTTGACGCGGCTTTTCGACCCGCCGCGCAGGCCGGCCGCGTAGGCAAGCCGTGCACGATCGGCCGAATCGCTCAACGTGCCGGACGCACCTGCGGCTGCACCGTGGACAGCGCCCGCGTCAGACATGTCGGCTTACCGTCAACGTACTCAACCCTTGGCTTTGATCTTACCGACCGCGAGGCCGGCTTTCTCAATGCTCGCGTACGAGGCATGCGTGGCAGGCACGAAGCCCGTGTAGCGATTCGGCAGCAGTGTCTTCGCCTGTTCGACCGTAATGGCGGCGAGGATCGACTGGATTTGCGCGGCGCGTTCCTTCGACGTTCCTTTTGACACCGCAATCGCATCATTGGGCAGTGGATCGGAGGTCCAGAGGATTTTGTTGCCGTCAGCTTTCACTGTGCCAGCCGCAATCATCGCATTGCGGTTACGATCAAAGTCGGTGGCCATGTCGGCCTGCCCACTTTGCACTGCGATCTCATTGGCGCCATGGGTTGCGCCTTCGCGGTATTTCCAGAAGGTTTTGGGATCGATCTTCCAAACTTCTTTGGCGTACCAGGTCGGAATCAACCAGCCAGAAGTGGAGCCCACATCAGCGAACGACATCGACAATCCCTTGGTGTCGTCGGGGAATTTGCTGACTTTCAGTTCTGGGCGACCGATGACGATGGCGTGATAAATCGGCTTGTCATCATATTTGACAGTGGCCACCGCCTGACAGTCGGTGCTGTTGTTCGCGATGATGTAACCCCACGGTCCCATCCAGGCAACGTCCAACTGGCCCGAGCCCATAGCAACGGCCATACCGGCCCAATCGGTAGTCGCGAACAACTCAAAGTCAACGTTCAGTTTTTCGGCCAGATACGTAAATATCGGGGTGTATGCTTTTTTGGTGTCCTCGGCGTTGGGCAACAATGGACCGACGCCAAAGCGCAGTTTCTGCCTGCCCTGCGCGTGCAGGCTGACGTTGCTGGCTAGCAGCGTGATGCTAGCCGCAGCCGCACCCAGGAGTTTTCTACGATTGTTTTGCATGACGCTGCTCTCGAGTTAATAGCTAATGCTGGGAGCGCCGTCGCTCATGAATTCAACGAGTTTGGCACCGCCGACCACCGCCGCGCCGTCGACCAGATTGTTTTCGTCAAGCTTCCTTTTCTTGAAGCATGGCGAGCAGACATACATCTTGCCGCCGGCCTTGGCAAAGTTGTCCATCAGCTCTTTGAGCGGCGCAAAGCCTTCTTCGTGCACCGAATCGGCGACGCCTTTTTGCGACAGACGCGTGCCTTCGATAGACAGGAACACAACTGTGTCCTTATCGGAGGCGACGGCCGCGTTGGCGACAACAAAGGCAACGGTCGCCTTGTCAGTATCGTTGAGACCGTGGGTCAAACTGATGACGTATTTACCGGGCATGATGTTCTCCTCGAACAATGGTTGAAAGTGCGGTGCATCGATGTCACCGCGGTGAAAAATCAGGATTTGGCTCGAATGAAATAGGCGTGTTGATCCACATCCTGAGCGAGCAGCTCATGACCGGTCATGCCGCACCAGGCGGGAATGTCTTCCGGAGCACCCAGATCGAGCGCAATGACCTTGAACACTTGTCCCGGTGCCTCACGGACTCGCCGACGCAACTCCAGCACCAAGTCGCCACAGCCCAGCTCGCCGGCATTCCATTCCTGGTCAAAATTCATTGGTGTGCTCTTTCGTAAGGGGAAATTGATGCGCCAGGCGGCGTTAATGGCGCGTTGGACGAGACTGGGAATCGCTAGGCACGAAGTGCGGCGAGCTAAATTAATGGGTACTGGGGGAATCGTTACGGGCCAGATCGACGTCTGGCTGAGGATTGTTTTGGGCTTCCGGCTTGAAACTACAAAACGGATGCCTCTGACTGACCGCTCCCATGAAAGCGTTGCGCTTCGCGAGTCGGTTCGGCCAGCGGTGCTTCGCCTAGCGGCGTCGCCCCAGAACCGAATCGACGTGTAGAAATGCTTGAAACAATCGATGTGAGTCGGTCGATGTGTCGACGAAATGCGGGGCTCAAGAATCATGGGGACCGCAGCTCACTAAAACGTCAACAGACGCGCATCGGGTGCCAGACCCGCCACCAGAAGGGCTGCCGCGCCGCGAACGCCGCTGACTTCGGGAATCAAGTCAGACAGGCTCAGGCTCGCGTCAGCCAACGCAGCTGAACAAACGTAGAGCTCAATGTCGAGTGATTTCAGCTCGCGGATTTGCGAAACGAAATCGCGTGAACTCATCGCGGGGTTTACCGATTGGGCAGCGACAGCCGACTCATCACGCGAAGCGTCGCGGCGCAAGAGGCCCACCGACGCACCCACCGCATGGATTTCGACTTCGATATCCATCGCCGCTGCGGTTGCGGCATAACGAAACGCAAGCAGTGCGGGCCCGGGTTCGGTGGGCGAACCGCTGGCCAAAACTACGACTAGGCGTTTCACCGAGTTCAAATTCGATCCCTTTACTGCGAGTCAAAAATACGCGTTGTAGCGCGACTAGCGCCAATGACTAGAAGTTAACCACCCCGAATTGCAGAGTAACAGAAATCCGCTACTGCACTTTGTCGGTCGATGCCACAGAGCCTTACAGGTCGCGATGGGGGCAAGAGCCACGCACTACAAACTTGGCCGCCCCAAGGCGTCTTTTTTGGCGTGACTCACCTTGCGCATCGAAGGAAAACTGTACTTGTCGTCAGCCCACGTTTATTTCGTAGAACGCAAGCGTGGATAGGGGCGCAAATCCGAGACGTTCGAGGATAGGTTTGCTTTCTGGGCTAGCTTCAACGGCGAGGTATTGGGCACCACGGCGAAGAGCAGCATGAGCGCGGACGGCGAGTATGCGCGTGTAGGCGTGTTGTCGACGCCACGCTGCCTTGGTCGTGCCGCCGCACAAGAGCGCGACCGCGGCACCCGGGTGGTGGAACATGTACCCCGATGTGACCGGGTTGTCGCTCGTTGCGAACCCAGCGTAAAAGAGGATTCCGGTTTCACCGCTCTCAATAATCGAGCGGTAGTCGTTTACATAGCGCGAGTTCGGCGCGTCCGGCCAGACGTCATCCCAGATGTTTTGGTATGCGTCCAGCTGTTTGCTGCTCACAAGCTGGCGGACATCGAGCGATTTCGAATCCGTTGTTTCCATCACGGACAGCGATTCAACGAGCGCTGGCGCTGACACCATCATCAGTGTGCTGTAATCGTTGTCCACAAAGCCTCGCGCGAGCAGCGCGTCACGTAGCGCGTCGCGGGCGGCGTCGTGACCATAGAGCTTCCACATCAGAACGCGGGCATTCCCTTGAACGGCGCGCAATTCCTCGTCGACGGCTGCCGCCGCGTCGGTCGCCGCAATGTCGTGCCACATGATGTAGCGCTGGCTGGCAGTGCCCGTGGTGTATCGCGAAATGCGCGGAGTCTGCTCGCGGGTCATACCGGCCGGATGCGCGTTCCTGCGCATGGTTTTGTCGTAGAGGGCGAGGAGGGCGGGTGATTTCATAAGTGCCTGTTCTTCGCCTTCGACCGTGGCAGGAGAGCGCGCCAAAACCTACATCACGCTATAAACCGGCCCTCCGCCGCCCTCTGGCGTGACCCAGTGAATGTTTTGCAGTGGGTCTTTGATGTCGCAGGTTTTGCAATGCACGCAGTTTTGCGCGTTGATTTGCAGGCGCTTTCCAGGCGCTGCGCCGGGAACGGTTTCATCGTCGACAAATTCGTAGACGCCTGCCGGGCAATAACGACTCTCAGGCCCCGCGTAGCGCGCGAGGTTGTACTTCACGGGAATCGAGGGGTCGCGAAGTTGCAAGTGCACGGGTTGATCTTCTTCGTGATTGGTGTTGGACAGGAACACCGAGGTGAGTTTGTCGAACGTAATCACGCCATCGGGTTTCGGATAGGCGATCTGTGGCATTTGATCGGCGGGTTTGAGCGATTCGTTGTCCGCTTTGCCGTGGCGCAGCGTCCAGCCGACTAACTTGCCGAGGCCCAAATCGTTGAGCCACATGTGAACGCCACCGTGCAATGTGCCAAGCGTCATGCCCCATTTGAGGCCGGGTTTGACGTTGCGTACTTTGTACAGATCGCTGAACACCCAGCTCTTTTTCCAGCCATCGTTGTACGCGTGCAGTTCGTCATGCTGGCGATCTATTTTCACCGCATCAAACGCGGCCTCAGCGGCGAGCATGCCCGTTTTCATGGCGTTGTGCGTGCCCTTGATGCGTGGCAAATTCACGAAACCAGCGCCACAGCCAATGAGCGCGCCGCCTTTGAACGAAAGCTTGGGAACGCTTTGCAACCCCCCTTCGTTGATGGCCCGGGCGCCGTACACCAAGCGCTTGCCGCCTTCGAAAATCGGTTTGATATTTGGATGTGTTTTAAAGCGCTGAAACTCGTCAAACGGCGATAACCACGGGTTTTCGTAATTCAGATGAACGACGAATCCCACGGCTACCAGCGAGTCCTTGTTTTCGTTGGTCAGGTGATACAGAAACGAGCCGCCGCCGGTCTTCGAATCGAGCGGCCAGCCTTGTGAATGCATGACCTTTCCTGGCATATGTTTGGCGGGATCAATCTGCCACAGCTCTTTGATGCCGATGCCGTATTTTTGAGGGTCGATGCCGTCGCGCAAGTTGAACTTTTTCATGAGCTCTCGTGACAACGACCCGCGCACACCTTCGCCGAACAACGTGTATTTCGCATGCAATTCCATGCCTGGCTGGAACTCGGCTTTCTTCTGGCCATCTTTGCCGATGCCCATGTCGCCGGTCGCCACGCCGATCACCGCACCTGCATCGTTGAATAACACTTCGGCAGCAGCAAAGCCGGGATAAATCTCAACACCCAGCGCCTCTGCCTGTTCGCCCAACCACTTGCACACGCGGCCGAGACTCACGATGTAATTACCGTGGTTGTCCATGAGCTTTGGCAGCACCCAGTTCGGCGTTTTCATGGCGCCGGTTTCGGTCAGCGTCCAGAATTCGTCTTCGGTGACCGGTGTGTGAATCGGCGCGCCTTTTTCTTTCCAGTCGGGGATCAATTCGTTCAGGCCAATGGGATCGATCACGGCGCCCGACAAAATGTGCGCGCCGACTTCGCTGCCCTTTTCGAGAATGCAAACGGAGACTTCGCGATCGTTCTCCGCCGCGAGCTGCTTCAGGCGAATGGCGGCGGAGAGCCCGGCTGGGCCTGCACCGACGATCACTACGTCGTATTCCATCGCGTCACGGTCGGCTCGGATACTGGTCATAAGTTCGTCTTCTCTTCTGTCAAGTGATGCGTTTAGCGGTGCGCCAATGTTTTGCGCATTTTGTGTTTGTCGAATTGCGTTTCGATGCAGCGAAAGCCGAAACGCTCGTAAAGGCGCAATGCTGGATTGTCGCGAAATACGTTTAAGGTGAGTTCATTCAGTCCACGCGACTGCGCCATGATTTCGACCAGCGTGAGCGTGGTCCAGCCGACTCCACGATTACGATGTTGCGCTTCAAGTTGCACGTCGCCAATGTGCAGCACTTTTGGGCTATCGGGCTCGTCGCGGACGCTGAAGAACCCGACGGTGTGATGTACGGGCAGGTTCAAGTTATTAATCAAAAAGAACGATGCTTGCGGTGCCAGATTCCTCCAGCGTGTCTCATCGAATTCTTGCCCACGTCGAAGTAGATACGGCTGCATATTGTCCCGAGCGAGCGCCAGACAATATTCAATGCGTCGATCAGCAGTCGTGATCGGTGTCAGCTCAATAGCGGCAACGGGCATGGAGACGGGCTTGCCACGACGGTCGGAGTCGATGACTGGCACTTCAAAGGCAGCGCAATTCATCAGGCGATTATAGTTAGCGACTACTCGGACATTTACCGATAACAGAGGGTCATTTCTCGATGGATAGCTCCAAACAGCTTGCGCCACTTGTTGTAGCGGATGGCAGGGCGATTGCTGCGTTGCGCAATATCGTGATGCACGAAGTCGATATGGCGGTGCGCTGGGGCGATATGGACGCGTACAACCATGTCAACAACACCGTGTACTTTCGATTTATGGAGCAATGCCGCCTGGAGTGGTTCGCGATGCTCGGTTTTAAGACGGTCGACGAGGATGTTGTGCCAATTTTGGTGGAAGCGAACTGCCGGTTTATTCGCGCCGTGACGCACCCAGCGACCGTGCGCGTGACCATCCGCGTGACCGACATCGGCCCGAAAATCGTCGAGACCGTGCATGATATTTTTGTGGGCGACGTGCTGTATGCGACAGGCATTTGCAAACTGTTGTGGATGAGCCGCAGTGCCAATAAGGCCGTCGCATTGCCGGATGCCGTGCGGGCGCGGTTGCTCCTTTTGCCGTAGGGTGTGCATCAGAATGCGTACCCTGTTTCCGTCTATCCGTCGTAGCTCTTCCGGGCCGATGGTGCGCACTTTCGTGCACACCCAACTCACACTATATGTTCGCCATGACTGAACCGCTCTGGTGCCCATCGGCAGAGCGCATCGCCTCCGCGCGCATCACGGCGTTCACGCACCTGCTATGCGAGAAATATTCGCAAAATTTCCCCGACTACTGGAGCCTGTGGCGCTGGTCGATTGCCAATAAGGAAGTGTTTTGGCGCGAGGTGTGGGATTTTTGCGGGGTGGTCGGTGACAAGGGCGAACGGACGTTAGTCGATGGTCACCTGATGCCCGGTGCGAAATGGTTTCCCGATGCGCAACTTAATTTCGCAGAGAACCTCCTCCAGAAACGGGGATCTGGTGATGCGCTGGTTTTCTGGAACGAAGCCGGAGATCGTCGGCGATTGAGTTTTGACCAATTGCGTGGCTCGGTTGCCAATGTGCAACAGTCGCTTAATGCCGCTGGTGTGGTGGCAGGCGACCGCATCGCGAGCATCCTGCCGAATATTCCAGAGGCCGCCATTGCCATGCTCGGTGCTACCAGTATCGGGGCGGTATGGTCGTCGTCATCGCCGGATTTCGGAGTTCAGGGCGTGCTCGATCGCTTTATGCAGATCGAACCGAAGATTTTGTTTGCGGTAAACGGTTATTTCTACAACGGCAAAATTGTTGACACACGCGACAAAGTGTTCGAGATTGCGGCGCGGTTACCGAGCGTGGAGCAAGTAGTTTGGGTCGAATACATCGCTGAGCATTCGCTCGGCGCGGGTGATTGCGTCTGGACAAAATTTGTTGCAACAGATGCCCCCGAACCCACGTTTGACCGATTCCCCTTCGATCACCCGCTATTCGTGGTTTTCTCAAGCGGCACCACTGGCCTGCCAAAGTGCATGGTCCAGGGCGCGGGGGGCACTTTGTTGCAACAAATGAAAGAGCATGGGCTACACGCCGACGTTCATGACGGCGACCGCCTTTTCTATTTCTCGACGACGGGTTGGGTGATGTGGAACTGGCTCCTCACGGGCCTGGCAGCGGGAGCCACCTGCATGCTGTACGATGGTTCGCCGTTTGCAGAGCAGGGCCGCGTGTTGTGGGACTTTGCCGAGGCCGAGCGCTTCACGCATTTCGGAACCAGCGCTAAATACATCGATGCAATCAAGAAGGCGGGGGTGGTGCCCCGCCGCTCACATGAACTGCCCGCGCTGCGCGCAGTGTTGTCCACAGGTTCGCCCTTGCTGCCAGAGAGTTTCGACTACGTGTATCAGTGCGTGAAATCGGACGTGCACTTGGCGCCACTATCGGGTGGCACCGAGATCATGAGTGCCTTTGTGCTGGGCAATCCGACGCTCCCGGTGTATCGCGGGGAAATGCAGTCGCTCGGTCTTGGAATGGCCGTGGACGTGTTTGACGACAATGGCGACTCCCTGCGCGGCGCGATGGGTGAATTGGTGTGTACGCAAACCTTCCCGTCCATGCCGCTCTATTTCATGGCCGATCCCGACGGTACGCGTTATCGGGCGGCGTATTTCGAGCGTTTTCCGGGGCTTTGGTGTCATGGCGACTGGTCGCAGATCACCGAGCATGACGGCATGGTGATCGTAGGGCGCTCTGACGCGACACTTAATCCCGGCGGTGTTCGCATCGGTACAGCGGAAATATATCGGCAGGTTGAGACGCTGGAAGAAGTCGTTGAATCGATCGTTATAGGGCAGAATTTTCAGGGTGATGCGCGAGTCGTTTTGTTTGTGAAGCTCGTTGATGGATTCACGCTCGACGCGAAGTTGACTGAAAAAATCAAACAACGCATTCGTGAAAATACTACGCCGCGTCATGTTCCTGCCAAGGTGGTGCAAGTGCCAGATATTCCACGCACCAAGAGCAATAAGATTGTCGAACTGGCCGTGCGCGACGTGGTGCATGGTCGTACAGTGAAAAATATGGACGCAATGGCCAATCCTGAGGCGCTGGAATACTTTCGCAATCGATCTGAGTTAGCGAGTTGATCTTGTGGGAGCGGCCGAAGCCGCTCCCATAAATTATTTGGCATATTGCAGCGCATCAAAACCTCGTCAAAATTCGTACAATTGCTCTAGATTACTTAAGGGCAAACAAGGAAATAGCGTGAACAAACTCTTCCCGAGCGCTGAAGCGGCGCTCTCCGGCGTCATCAAGGACGGGCAATTACTTGCTGTAGGCGGGTTTGGCCTGTGCGGCATTCCCGAGGCGCTGATCGATGCGCTGGTGGCTTCTGGTGCCAAAAATCTCACGGCCATTTCGAATAATGCTGGCGTTGATGGCTTCGGACTTGGCAAATTGCTCACGACGCGGCAGATCAAAAAAATGATCGCAAGTTACGTCGGTGAAAACAAGGAATTTGAGCGGCAGTATCTGGCCGGAGAACTTGAGCTCGAATTTACGCCGCAAGGAACGCTTGCGGAAAAACTGCGCGCGGGCGGTGCTGGTATTCCAGCGTTCTTTACCAAAACAGGCGTCGGTACCATCGTCGCCGATGGCAAGGAAATTCGCGAATTCGACGGCGTGAAATACGTGATGGAGCGCTCGCTGGTTCCGGATGTATCGCTGGTCAAAGCCTACATCGCCGACAAATCAGGCAACCTCGTTTTCCGCAAAACAGCACGCAATTTCAACCCGAACGTCGCGATGGCGGGCAAGATAACCGTCGTTGAAGTCGAGAAAATCGTCGAGATCGGAGATCTCGATCCCGATCAAGTGCATTTGCCCGGCATTTACGTTCATCGCATTGTGCTGAACGCCACGCCCGAGAAGCGCATTGAGCAACGCACTATTACGAAAGCTGGAGTCTAAGCATGGCCTGGAATCGCGATGAAATGGCAGCACGTGCCGCTCAAGAGCTTAAAGATGGCTTCTACGTCAACCTCGGCATCGGCTTGCCGACGCTGGTGGCCAACCATGTCCGGTCCGACATCGAGGTCTGGCTGCAGAGCGAAAACGGCATGCTCGGCATCGGCCCGTTCCCGACCGAGGATGCGGTCGACGCCGACCTCATCAACGCCGGCAAGCAGACCGTGACGACGATCCCGGGCTCGTCCATCTTCGGTTCGCACGACAGCTTCGCGATGATCCGCGGCGGCAAGATCGATCTGTCGATTCTCGGCGCGATGCAGGTCAGCGCCGAGGGCGATCTGGCGAACTGGATGATCCCCGGCAAGATGGTCAAGGGCATGGGCGGCGCCATGGACCTGGTGGCCGGGGTCGGCCGCGTCCTCGTGCT
>JBBRGY010000090.1:0-9932 GCA_038223495.1 Burkholderiales bacterium
CCCTTGGTGGCAACCAGCACAAAGCCGACTTCATGCAGGATACGCGCGACCTCGCCAATCTTCACTTTGTCGGATTGCTTGACCGAGAGGAAGACTTTGCCGCTGGTCGGCAGAACTGTTCCAGCCGCGAGCTGCGACTTCTCGAACGCTTCGGCGAAGCTGTAGCCGACGCCCATGACTTCGCCTGTACTCTTCATTTCAGGACCAAGAATGGTGTCGACGCCAGGGAATTTGTTGAACGGGAACACCGCTTCTTTTACCGAAAAATACGGCGGCATCGCTTCGCCCACAATGCCTTGCGACTTGAGCGATTGACCGGCCATGCAACGCGCAGCAATTTTCGCCAACTGACGACCTGTCGCCTTGGAAACGAACGGTACGGTGCGGGACGCGCGCGGGTTCACTTCCAGCACGTAGACAACATCTTTGCCGTCTTCGACTTTAACCGCGAACTGCACGTTCATCAGGCCGACGACTTTGAGCGCCATCGCCATGAGCACGGTTTGCCGACGTAACTCATCTTGCAGCTCGTTCGACAGCGAATACGGTGGAAGCGAACACGCCGAATCGCCCGAGTGAACGCCGGCCTGCTCGATGTGCTCCATGATGCCGCCGAGCACGACGTCGGTGCCGTCGCAGAGCGCGTCGACGTCAACTTCAATGGCATCGTTCAAATAGCGATCCAGAAGCACTGGCGAATCATTCGACACCTTGACCGCTTCACGCATGTAGCGCTCAAGGTCTTCCGGCGCGTGGACGATTTCCATGGCGCGACCGCCGAGCACGTAGCTCGGTCGAACGACGAGTGGATAGCCAATCTCATCGGCCAGACGCAGCGCACTGGCTTCGTCGCGCGCAGTGCGGTTCGGCGGTTGCTTGAGGCCGATTTCTTGCAGCAATTTCTGGAAACGTTCGCGGTCTTCAGCCACGTCAATCGCGTCTGGCGTCGTGCCAATGATCGGCACACCACAACGCTCCAGATCACGCGCCAGCTTAAGCGGCGTCTGCCCGCCGTATTGAACGATCACGCCGACCGGTTTTTCGACATGAACGATCTCCAGCACGTCTTCCAGCGTGACCGGTTCAAAGTACAAACGATCCGATGAGTCGTAGTCGGTCGAGACGGTTTCAGGATTGCAGTTGACCATGATGGTTTCGTATCCATCTTCGCGCAACGCCATCGCGGCATGCACGCAACAATAGTCGAACTCAATGCCCTGGCCGATGCGGTTCGGTCCGCCACCGAGCACCATGATTTTCTTTTTGTTCGACGGCTCCGCTTCGCATTCTTCTTCGTAAGTCGAATACATGTAAGCCGTCTTCGTCGCGAACTCGGCCGCACAGGTGTCAACGCGCTTATAGACAGGGCGAACGCCCATCGCGTGACGCACCGTGCGCAGCGCATCCTGATCGGTTTTAAGCAAATAGGCCAGACGACGATCCGAGAAACCTTTGCGTTTCAAATGCCGCATTTCATCGGCACTTATCGATTCCAGCGTGCGCTTTTCAATCGCTAGTTCAAGATCTACGATTTCTTTGATTTGCTCCAAAAACCACGGATCAATTGATGTGTCTTCAAACACTTCTTCGACCGACATGCCGACGCCGAATGCATCGGCTACGTACCAAAGCCGATCCGGCGTGGGGTTCGACAGCTGCTCGCTAATTTTGTCGGCATCGACTGATTTCAGATTGAATCCGTCAACACCCACTTCGAGCCCGCGCAATGCTTTTTGCAACGACTCCTGGAAGGTCCGACCAATTGCCATCACCTCGCCCACGCTCTTCATCTGCGTGGTGAGATGCGGGTCAGCTTCCTTGAATTTTTCAAACGCGAAACGCGGCACTTTGGTGACGACGTAATCAATCGTTGGCTCGAATGACGCAGGCGTCGCGCCGCCGGTGATCTCGTTCCTCAACTCATCAAGCGTGTAGCCGACCGCGAGTTTGGCGGCGACTTTGGCAATCGGGAAACCGGTCGCCTTTGACGCCAATGCGGACGAGCGCGACACGCGCGGATTCATCTCGATCACGATCATGCGGCCGTCTTTCGGATTGATCGAGAACTGCACGTTTGAGCCACCCGTATCGACGCCGATTTCCCGGAGCACCGCGATCGATGCGTTGCGCATGATCTGGTATTCCTTGTCGGTCAGCGTTTGCGCAGGCGCAACGGTGATCGAGTCACCGGTGTGTACGCCCATCGGGTCGAGATTTTCAATCGAGCAGATGATGATGCAGTTGTCTTTTTTGTCGCGCACCACCTCCATCTCGAACTCTTTCCAGCCGAGCAACGATTCTTCGATCAAGAGTTCAGTAGTTGGCGAAAGCTCTAACCCGTTCTTGCAGATTGTGACGAATTCTTCGTGGTTGTAGGCGATGCCACCGCCGCTGCCACCCATAGTGAAGCTCGGGCGAATAACAGTCGGGAAGCCCAGCGTCTTTTGTACGGCATGAGCTTCGTCCATCGAATGTGCGATGCCAGAACGCGCCGAGCCAAGACCGATTTTGGTCATGGCAGCTTTGAACTTCCAGCGATCTTCGGCCTTTTCAATGGCTTCTTCGTTGGCACCAATCAGTTCAACATTGTGCCTTTTCAATGCACCATTTTTTGACAGCTCCATCGCGGCGTTGAGCGCGGTTTGTCCGCCCATCGTAGGCAGCAATGCATCGGGCTTTTCTTTCTCGATGATGCGTTCAATCACGGCCGCTGTGATCGGCTCGATGTAGGTCACATCGGCCATCTCAGGGTCAGTCATGATCGTCGCAGGATTGCTATTAACAAGGATGACTTTATAGCCCTCTTCGCGCAACGCCTTGCACGCCTGAGCGCCGGAGTAATCAAACTCGCAGGCCTGGCCGATGATGATCGGGCCTGCGCCGATGATGAGGATGCTTTTAATGTCGGTACGTTTTGGCATAGTGCTTCTACTTATCTACTTCGTCGAGCGCGGTGTCAGCGTGTTCCAGATGGGAAACATCGCCAATGCGGTCGACGTAAAAAACGGGTTCGTCGTTGACATATTCAACGCGCCATTCGCTGATGGAAGCGTTGGGTACGCTCCAGGTGCGAGCGCTTTGCGGGTTAAGACCCTGCGAGTGCCGCACCATCGAGCTGACCACGCCACCATGAGTGACGAGGATCAGCGTCTTTTCTTTACTGATAGTGACGAGGTCAGAGACGGCACTCACGCAACGCGCGAGGAACTGAGTCGCCGTTTCGCCGCCTTCGGGGCCGTAATCGGGATCGCCCGCGTTGTAGCGAGCCATGCCAACCGCGTCGAGTACGCGCCATTCTTCGTACGTTTTGCCCTGCCAGATACCGAAATGCCGCTCGCGAATTCGCGCGTCAAACCGCGGCTCGAAACCAGTCGACTCATTAATTGGTTTTGTCGTCTCGCGCGTGCGCACCAGATCACTAGACACCAATTCCGCTACCTCAATCGTGCGCGCGATTTCAGCACCGGCAAGTTCCGCTTGCTTGATGCCAAGCGCGTTCAGAGGCACATCGAGCATGCCTTGAATACGGCCTTCCGCGTTCCAGTCGGTTTCACCGTGGCGAACGAGAATCAGTTGCCTCGTTTTGAACAAACTCACGAGGGCTCGCCCATCAGCCTGATGAACCGATTAAACAGGTACGCCACATCATGCGGGCCAGGGCTCGCTTCGGGATGGCCCTGGAAGCTGAACGCGGGTTTGTCGGTGCGCGCGATACCTTGCAGCGTGCCGTCGAACAGACTCAGATGCGTCACACGAAGGTTTGCTGGCAGGGTTGAAGCGTCCGCCGCAAAGCCGTGGTTTTGCGAGGTGATCAGGACGCGGCCGTCGTCCATGTCTTTGACCGGATGATTGGCACCGTGATGGCCGGTTTTCATCTTCAAAGTCTTGCCACCGCTCGCGAGCGTGAGCAGTTGATGACCGAGGCAAATGCCGAACGTTGGCATGCCGCTGTCAACAATTTCCTTGATCGCAGCAATCGCATAATCGCACGGCTCAGGATCGCCGGGACCGTTCGACAGGAATACGCCGTCGGGTTTCATCGCGAGCACGTCTTTGGCGCTCGTTTGCGCGGGCACAACGGTCAATTTGCAGCCGCGCTCGGCGAGCATGCGCAGGATGTTGAATTTGACGCCGTAGTCGTAGGCGACGACGTGATATTTGGCCGCATCGCGTTCGCGCTCTGCGTAGCCAGCGCCCAACGCCCACGTGCTTTGCTTCCAGTCGTACGGCGCAGTGCAGGAGACGACTTTGGCGAGATCGAGCCCTGCCATATTCGGTGCGGCGCGTGCGGCGGCGATTGCTTTGGCTTCATCAATCTCACCCGCCTGAATGCAGCCGTTCTGTGCGCCTTTGTCGCGGAGTATTCGCGTGAGCTTGCGAGTGTCGATATCGGAAATGCCGACAACGCCAGCGGCCTTTAGATATTCATCGAGCGACTGCGTCGAACGGAAGTTCGATACCACCATCGAGAGGTCGCGAATGATCAGGCCAGCGGCAAACACTTTGTTCGACTCGACGTCTTCAAGATTGACGCCGACGTTGCCGATATGCGGATAGGTGAGTGTGACGAACTGGCCCGCGTACGACGGGTCGGTGAGGATTTCCTGGTAGCCCGTGATGGCGGTATTGAACACGACCTCAGCGGTGGCCTGACCGATCGCGCCAACGCTGCGTCCCCGAAACACGGTTCCGTCGGCGAGTGCGAGTAAGGCGGGCGTGAATAGTGGTAACAGCGACGAGGTGCTGTTGGGGGAAGTAGGAAGGGTCATAGTCCGGCTCTGTGCGAAGACCGCCGCAGCAACGAAGGAGCGGCAATCGATTAATTTGCGAGCCCTAGTGCGCGGTCAACACCGATCAACTCAATGATCGATCACCAACAATGGCGCAGTAACGGGGCTTTGCGCGCGAAGCGTTGGTCAACGTGATGATCAACTCAAAAACTCAAAAGCGCGCGAAATCCTGTGCCTAGAGCTGACGAATTGTACCCGATTATTAGCGCGCAATTTGTATAAGCTTTACGTCACAATGCTTATTACACTGGGGCTGTAGCCTCGTAATGGCAGAAGTCGGAAAGTGGTTATTTGCTCACTTAGCCCCTGTGCAAATGGGCGCTCAGCTAAAAGCTGTTGGTCTCGGCGACCGGTGTCGCTCGCCGTGCGATGAATGCTCGCTGTTGACCGTCAACGTTGGCTAACTGAACCACGTCGCCACACCCCGGTGACGGATCGATGCCGCGCCTGAGAATTTCTCCCTGCCAGTAGGCGATCATTGCCGCGATTGGTCCAGCGTGCGAGATGATGACCAGATTGCGTCCCTCCGCGATGTCCCACGCCGCCTCAAAGCCCTCAATCACACGCGCCTGCATCGCGCGCACCGATTCGCCTGCGCCGAGACGCGGATACACATTCAGGCCGCGCAGCACGGGGCCGTTTTCGGTTTCCACCGGCGGTGGCCAATGATCAAGAAAATTACCGTCGAACTCTTTCGCTTCGGCACGCGGAATCTGCTCCCACTTCTTGCCGGTCCAGCGGCCGAGGTCGCGCTCAGTCAGCCGTGGGTCGACGATAACAATGCGGCCCGTGCCGCGCATTGCCAGAAAATCCGCCAGCCGTCGGCAGCGCGTCAAATGGCTGGTGACGATCAATGCCTCCTGCGGCAGCGCGGCGTCGATGAGCGGCATCACGCGCATGAATTCGGCCTGATGCACGGGCACATTGCTCGCCGCATAGATCACGCCCGGCTTGATGTCGGGCGCGGTGTGGCGAACCAGAAAGATAGCCAAAAGAAACTGTCCAGCCTACTCGGTGCAGTCGGCGCGATTTGCGCGAAGGGCGGCCCGCAGACAGGCGGCGCAGAGGCAACCTTTGCCAACAAGGTCCGGGGGCTGAGGCGATAGGCCCAGCGGCGGCAGCGTCTGGCACCAGCACGACCCGGCGGTAGCGCCGCACGGAAAGCTGTCGTAGCAGCGCGGGCAGCGAGCGCTGGTGCGCTTGCCGGTGTCTGAGGCCGCGCCTCCCGTAACGTCTGCTCTGCCCATTTCAACCTTTTTCGGGAAACGTCTTTTAGGCGTAAGCACCGCTACACTGGGGCTCACCATCATTATTGGCGTATGTCGACTTCCAGCCTATTTCGCGCTTAGCCCCGGTCAAATGGACGTTTCAGCACAAAGCTGCTTCGTCACCGACCGCTATTTCAAGCCCAAAACGTCATGCATGTCGAACAATCCGTTCGACTTCCCTTGCAAGAACTTTGCCGCACGTATCGCGCCGACAGCATAAGTCGCGCGGCTAGCCGATTTGTGGGTGATTTCTATGCGCTCACCCACACCTGCGAAGACAACCGTATGGTCGCCCACCACGTCGCCACCGCGCAGCGCCGCAAAGCCAATAGTGCCGTTTTTGCGCGCTCCGGTGTGCCCTTCGCGGGCATACACAGCGCGGTCGGCAAGCTTCGTGTCTTGCGCTTCGGCGATGATTTCACCCAGCTTGAGCGCCGTGCCCGACGGCGCATCGACCTTCATGCGGTGATGCATTTCAAGGATTTCGACGTCGTAGCCAACGTTTAACGATTTGGCCGCGAGTTCGAGTAATTTGAAAACCGTATTCACACCCACCGAATAATTCGGAGAAAAAACGATGGGGATTTTTTTTGCAGCTTCGGCGATTTTGGCCTTGCCTGCATCGTCAAAACCCGTGGTGCCGATGACCATGCCCACGCCGCCCGCAACACAGGCATCAAGATACGCCAGCGTGGCTTCGGGACGTGTGAAATCAATGAGCACTGCGCCGCGCGGAATGCTTGCTGCATCAGCTGTCACAGTGACGTCAGCATTTCCACCGAAAGCCTTCGCCGAAACGCCAATCGCGGGGCTTTGCGGCGCATCAAGCGCAGAAATCAACGCCGTCTCGGAGTCCGCTGCGCACGCCTCAAACAGCATGCGCCCCATCTTGCCGGACGCGCCAGCGATGGCCAAATGACTCACGGCAGTCACGGCGCGAACCCTACTTGCGCCACCAACCCGTCATCGTCGACCACCAACCCGGCCCGTCGTCCGATTTTTTATCTTTTTCGAGGTTTGCGTAGGCAGGATCGCGATCAACCACCGGCGAGGTCGGCAAATCGGTCACCGTCCAGCTTTTCACCTTGTCATCAACAAAAAGCACCGTCAATTTGTGCGACGTAATCGGCTTGCCGCGACGCTCCAGCGAGTACGCGTAATCCCAGCGATCTTTGTGAAAAATGCTCTCCGTCGTCGGCGTGCCGAGCACGAGGCGCGCCTGTTGGCGAGTCTGGCCCTCTTTCAGCTTAGCGACCATGTCTTGCGTGATGTAGTTGCCCTGATTGATCTCCATCTTGTAGACGAGACCGCAGCCGGAGAGCAGCATTGCGAGGGCGGAGGCGGCGAGAAAACTGATTAAGCGCATGGTCTGGGAAGCTTGAGCACGAGGCGGTAAGGCGGGTATGATAGCCAAGGCAAGCGATAGTTCGACTCGCAGCGCGCCATCCGATGCCGCCGACCACGGTTTTCCCCCTTCCTTTTGACGTTTTTTGACTATGGCCCACGCTCAAGACCTTAAAGACGCCGGACTCAAGGCCACACTGCCGCGCATGAAAGTGCTGGATCTGTTTCAGGGCTCAAAAGTGCGCCACATGACCGCTGAGGACGTGTATCGCCTGCTGATGGACGAAGGCCTTGATGTCGGGCTTGCCACCATTTATCGCGTGCTCACGCAGTTTGAGCAGGCGGGATTACTCAAACGCCATCACTTCGAAGGCGGCAAGTCGATCTTTGAATTAAACGAAGGCGACAAACATGATCACATCGTCTGCGTAAACACCGGCAAGGTCGTTGAATTTCACGATCCGCAAATCGAAAAGCTCATCGCCAAAATCGTGAAAGATCATGGTTTTGAGCTGGTCGATCATGTGCTGCACATTCGTGCGCTGGCACCCGTGCCGGAGTCGGAGCAGAAGCGCAAGCCAAGGAAGTTTTCGTAGGTCGGTTTTCGCGAACTGGAGTCTATCGCCGCACGTCGCGCAGGCGAAATCCGAAGCAATACAGCACGCCCAGATACGTAAATCCACCGAGCGCAAACAACGCTGCAAGCATTGATGCGCGCGGGATTTCAGGTGTCGTCACCCACCACAAATCAACGGGTTTGGCGAACAAAATTACCGCCGCCGTAGCAAGCGTAGCGACCAAAAGCTGCCCGCCATAGCGCGTCCAGCCCTCTTGCGGCTCATACAACCCGCGTGCCCGCAAACCGCGATACAGCCACCACGCATTCAGCAGCGCGCCGAGACTGATCGAAAGCGCGAGCGCGGCGTGTTTGTAGCCGGGCGCATAGCGCTCAAACACCACATTCACAAACAGCAAATTGAATAACTGCGTGATGATCAAAACTCGGATCGCAATTTTCACCGGCGTCTTCGTGTCTTGTTGTGCATAAAAAGCCGGCGCAAGAATTTTGATCCAAACCAGCGCGACGATGCCCACGGCGTAGGCAATCACTGCGGGGCCAGTCTTCATCGCATCGTCTCCCGTGAACGCGCCGCGTTGCAACAGCGTCGCCACCATCGGCGTGGCCAACACACCCATTACCGCCATCGCGGGCAAGGTTGCAATCAACGCGAAGCGCATGCCGTAGTCAAGCAATTCGCCGTAACCGCGCTCATTTTTCTCGTTGCGCAGCACACCGAGCGCAGGCAGGATCACGGTGCCAATCGCAACGCCAAGCAGCGCCGTCGGCAATTCCATCAAACGCCCTGCTTTGTTGAGCCAACTAACGGCACCATCGCCAAAGAACGAAGCGTAATTACTGTTGATCATCTGGCTGGCTTGGGCAACGGACACACCCAAAATCGCCGGGCCCATCGTTTTCAGCATGCGCAAAACGCCCTCGTCTCGCAGATGAAAATCGAGGCGCGGGAACATACCCAACTTATAGAGTGGCCACAATTGCAACGCCAATTGCGCCACACCGCCCGCCAGCACGCCCCAGGCCAGCGCATGAATCGGCTGTTTGAAGTGCGGCGCAGCCCAAAGCGCGGCGGCGATCATGCAGGCGTTCAAAAGTACCGGCGTAAATGCAGGAATCGCGAATTTCTTCCAGATATTCATGACGCCGCCAGCCAATGCGGTCAGCGAAATAAAGAGCAAATACGGAAACATGATCTGCAAAAGCTCGGTCGCCAACAGCGTTTTGCCGGGCGTTTTGTCGAATCCAGAGGCAAAAAGCGGAATCAACCACGGTGCGGCAAGGATGCCCAGCACAGTCACCACCAGAAGCGAAAGCAGTTGTAGCGTCGCCACCCGATTGATTAGTTGGTGAGTGGCCGCTTCTCCGCGTTGGCCTCTGTATTCGGCAATCAGTGGAACGAATGCCTGCGCAAACGCACCCTCTGCAAAGAGCCGCCGCATCATGTTCGGCAGTAAAAACGCGATTTCGAACGCATCATTCGCCGCGCCCGCGCCAAAGACTTTTGCGGAGATAATTTCACGCGCCAAGCCCGCCACGCGAGACAGCGAGGTCATGGCGGACACGCCGACAATAGATCTAAAGAGGTTCAAATGATGCGAATTGAGATGAGCTGAGTTGCAGGACGCGAAATTACTCCGTAGAATAGCGGGTTCACCAGATTCGATACGTAAAAAGCATTCGCCATGGCAAATTCCGCTCAAGCTAAAAAACGCGCCCGTCAAAACGACAAACAGCGCGCGCACAACGCATCGCTGCGCACGCAACTTCGCACCGCAGTGAAAAAAGTACAAAAAGCTGTCCTCGCAGGCGATCAGCCCGCAGCACAAAAGCAGATGCAAGAATCACAATCGGTCATCGACCGTATCGCCGACAAGCGTATCGTTCACAAGAACCTCGCTTCGCGCGTGAAAAGTAACCTCGTTCGCGCCGTCAAGGGCATGGGCGCAACTG
>JBBRGY010000091.1:0-9925 GCA_038223495.1 Burkholderiales bacterium
CCCGTTGGTAGGCGACCATCGCAGCGCACCAGCATCGATTTTGATTTCTTCTGCGGCAAGCACTGCGTCGCCATCACATGCTCAACTTCGCTGGTTCCAATTCCGAACGCGAGCGCTGCAAACGCGCCATGTGTTGATGTATGCGAGTCGCCGCACACGACTGTCATGCCGGGTAGAGTTGCCCCCTGCTCGGGACCAACGACATGAACGATGCCACGGCGAACGTCGCCAATACGGTAGTAGGTCAGCCCTAACTCTTTCGCATTGGCGTCTAGTGTCTCGACCTGAGTGCGCGACACTGGATCGAGAATCGTGGTGAATCCGGGCGTGGTCGGCGTATTGTGATCGGGCATTGCGATCATCGACTGCTGCCGCCATGGCTTGCGTCCAGCCAGTTTCAACCCTTCAAACGCCTGTGGACTGGTGACTTCATGCACCAGATGGCGATCGATGTAGAGCAGCGCCGTGCCGTCACTCTCGGTATGAACGACATGAGAGTCAAAAAGTTTGTCGTAGAGCGTCCGGCCAGCCATAACAACACCCACTGCGCGTGCAGTCTTAAATGAATAAGGCTCTGATTTTAAGCGTTTGTGGTCACAACGGGCGCGCGCAACTGTGCCGCCCGCAGCACCGCCGCGCGAGTATCGGCCGGAAGCAGAAAGGCAGCTTCGTTCGCTTGGGTAATCAGAGTGGGCTCAAAATGTACGAGTCCCACCGAATCAAGCCGCACACGCGCCGACTGCAAAAGGGCTTCAAATGCCGAGCGGAATTGCGTCCGATCCGAGAACTCTGGCGCATTGAATACATGAGTCATGGCGAGATGCTGGGCCGCCTGTTGGCACAACGTTTCCAGAAATTCGCGGTCCACGGTGCCACTCGGGCCGCGCACCACGAGTGCCAGCATCAATGCATGGCGCGTCAGAGTGGGTCGGATAACGGACGCTAACAGCTCAAGGTGCGCAGCGCTGTCAGTGCCTTGTTCCGCAGCGCTGACAACACGGGCCTCCACCTCTTCAACGATCCAACCGTCTGCAACAAGTGTGGTCATCGTCTGATCAAACGCCTCAAATGGCGGCACCGATGATGGCCTATCGTGCTCCACATCATCCGCTGAATCCACACCATCAGCCCATTGCGACAGATACAACTCCGACGCCAACAAGGCGTAGAGCTCGCGGGTCTGACGAGCGAGTTTGGTTCGACCGATAACGCCATGCTGAACAATGAGGCACGCGATCAGTCCCGGCAGCGCAAAACAATGCAGCACGTTATTTCGGAAATAGGTCAAAGCCACCGCAGATTTTTCGCCAGCTTTGACCACGTCGCCGAACGGGTGAGTTTGACGTGTCAGGTAGCCCAGCTGCGTCGTATGTGCGATCGATTCTTCACCTGACAGCGTGGTCGCAGATAGTTCTGACGCCGTATGAGCACTCCGAGCCAATCGCAGCAGCCGTTCCACGAGGCTCGCCAACTGCGCAGCGTCCGCTGCGTGCTTGGGCGTGGCCAGGAGTGTGGTGGCCACCGCGCTCACTGGATTTAAGTGCGCTGCCCCGTTGATGCGCTCTGCAATCAAGCGCGACAGCGCAGTCAAAGTACGTTTGCGCAAGCCTTTGTCGGCAAGCCAGACGTCCATATCTATCGCGCCCTGATCCTCCAGAAGCTCGCCTAGCGTGATCGGCTTCGCGAAGGTCACGCCTACCGCACCATAACGTTCTTTGCGGAGACTTTTGATCGTTGACAGCAGGCCGAACACGGATTCCTTGCGCTTATTAGCGCCCGAGAGTTCTTCGGTGTAGCTGCCACCTTCAATCAATTTTTCGTAACCAATGTAGACCGGAACGAATAAAAGCGGCCGCGAATGTTCACGCAGGTAGCTCTGCACCGTCATCGAGATCAGTCCAGCTTTCGGCGGCAGCATGCGCCCAGTTCTCGAACGGCCACCCTCAACGAAATATTCCATGGGAAATCCGCGCTTCAGCACTTCGTGCACGTACGCGGCAAAAACCTCGCCGTACAGCTCATCATCTTTAAATGAACGGCGAAGGAAGAATGCCCCGCCCCGACGCAACAAACCGCCCACAATCGGTAAATTCAGATTCGCACCTGCGGCGACATGCGGCACCGTCAGGCCCGCACGGTGAATCACGTATGAAAGTAACAAATAGTCAATGTGGCTGCGGTGGCACGGCACATAGACCAGCGTGTTGTCGCGCGCCAGAGCCTGCAGGCGCTCAGTGCCGACGACCGTGACGCCTTCGTAGATGCGGTTCCACAGACGACCCAGCAGCCGCTCGCCAACGCGCACAACCAAATACGAATAGTCAGCAGCGATTTCGCGCGCCACTGACGCTGCCCGTAGCTCGACTTTCTCGAGTGTTGTTTTTTTCGCGTCCACCTCGGCGAGCATCGCGACGCGTACCCGTGGTTCGCGCAACACGCTGTCGATTAGCGTTCGTCGATGGGAAAGATCAGGGCCAATAGCAGCCTCGCGTTCGGTGCGAAACTCAGTGCGCAACAAACGTGCGACGCGACGCACAATGCGCTCCTGGCTCAGTCCTTCGACCTTTGCGAGATTGACCACATCACGAAGCGAAATCGCATCATCGAATTTGGCGACTACAGCACGCCGGTAAAAAATGATCGAGAACAATTTGCGCAATCGTGATCGACCGCCCCAGCCCTCTGCCGCCCATATTCGCAGCCAGCGCATTCCGCGAAGCGGCGAGGTTTCACGCTCTTCCCGTTCCGGCGCGCGCCCCCAAAAAATACTAACCGGAATCAGGAGCACATCATTTGTCTGAACGTCAATCACCGCATTGACTAGTCTCGCTAAGCGCGCAGCCGATGCGCCGCTGCGATCGTCATGCAACGCGAAGTAGGCGCGCCGCTCCTGCAAATCATGTCCAATCAACGGATCGTGCGAATTCGGCGTATCGTTAATACGCGTCAGTCGGTCAAGCATCGCGCTGTTGGTGAATGACGGGCGTGGCAACACATAGCAGACAGGCGCGTCCTCTGAAATGTGCAACGGCTGGGGAAACACCTGCACCTCAACCCACAGTTCAAGCAACCGCCTTACCGCTGCTCGAAACCAGCGCTGCGGTGAGTACCAAACGTCTTGCATGTTCACAGGGCTTTGCATGCCTTTTCAATAAAACCGGAAGCCTGCACCGTGGCGGACTCAGCGTCGCAAGCAACCAGTGCGCCTTCAAAACTCCGTAGCCAGGTGATCTGGCGCTTGGCGAGTTGGCGAGTTGCGAACAACGCCCGTTCAAACATCTCGGACTCAGGCGTCCGACCTTCGAGCACGTCCAGCACCTGACGATAGCCAACGCAACGCATCGCAGGCATGTCCGCCGAGAGGTCGTACCGTTCGCGAAGTGATTTCACTTCATCCACAAAGCCCCGCTCAAACATGGTCACCAAACGTTCTTCGCAGCGAGCATGAAGCCACGCACGATCCTGCGGCATATAGCGCAACACTAACGATTCAAGGCCAGCCAACGCGGGCTTGCGCTGACCTTGCATCGAGGAAAGCGGCACGCCCGTCATTCGCCATACTTCGAGCGCACGCTCGATGCGTTGGGTATCCGTCGCGGGCAACCGTGCCGCAGTGATCGGATCAACGACTCGCAATTTTTCATGCAGAGCTTCGATGCCTTCGCACTTGCGCTCGGCAGTAATCTCAGCGCGAATGGCAGCATCCGACGGCGGCACATCGCTAAGCCCGCGCACCAGAATATTCGCGTACATCATCGTGCCGCCGACCAAAAGTGGCAATCGCCCTCGCGCCTGAATTGCATCAATCGCAGCGCGGCAATCTACGAGAAAGCGCGCAACCGAATACGTCTCAGTGGGAGCGATCAAATCAATCAGATGATGCCGCGCGCGTGCTTGCTCTTCCGCGCTCGGTTTAGCCGTGCCGATGTTCATGTCGCGGTACACCAAGGCCGAATCGATACTGATAATTTCAGCGTTGAACCGCTCCGCTAAATCAAGCGCCGCCGCGCTCTTTCCAGAGGCGGTCGGACCCACCAGCAGAACGACGGGCAGCGCCATCAGCGCCCGCGCATGAACAATGCATCCAGCTGCTTGAGCGTGAGCTGATACCAGGTGGGGCGACCGTGATTGCACGAACCCGCGCGCTCCGTGGCTTCCATGTCGCGCAGTAGCGCGTTCATTTCGGCTACAGTCAACGCCCGATTGGCGCGCACGGCGGCATGGCACGCCATCGTGGAGAGAAGCTCATCGCGGTGCGATTCAATCAGTGCGCTGACACCGAGCTCGTCTAACTCGGCGAGCACGCTGTGCAGCAAACCTTCGGGTGCGGCGTCGGCTAACAAGCTCGGAATGCTGCGCAACGTGAGCGAGCGAGGACCCACGATGCCAACATCGAACCCGAGCGCAGCTAAGGTTTCGCGATGGGTTTCAGCGGCCGCGACTTCTTTCTCGCTCGCACTAATGACGCTAGGGATCAGCAGGCGCTGCGTCGCGACAGATTCAGCGGCTTGTGATTTCAAGCCTTCGTAGACGATGCGCTCATGCGCAGCATGCATGTCGATGAGCACGAGACCGTTCACGTTTTGCGCGAGGATGTAGATGCCGTGAAGCTGCGCGATTGCAAAGCCAAGGGGAAATTCGGTGGCGGGTAGCGAGGGTGTTGCAACCGAAGTTGGTACGGCATTCGCCAACCCTGAAGCGTGTTCAGGTGCATCAGGAATCGCCGAGAAAAAGTGCGGGGTAATGCGCTCTGACACACCCAGATCGAGCGGAGCGGAGCGAGGCGGATAGCTTCCAGTCCAACCGGGGTTCGCGGGCGATGTTGATGCTTGCGCGGCATCACCAAACAATTTCGCTGCCGCCGAAACAGCGGGTTGTTCCGCTGCGTTTCCGCTCATTGCGCGTTCAACGGCGCGACGAACAAACTGATGCACGGCCTGTGAATCACGGAACCGTACTTCTGTCTTTGCGGGATGGACATTGACATCAACTGCACGCGGATCGAGCGTCAGTTTGAGCACGAAGCCTGGCGTTGCACCGCCGTGCATCTGATCACGCATGGCGTCTCGAATGGCGTGCAAGACGACTTTGTCGCGCACCCAGCGACCATTGACAAACAGGTGCTGCGCGTCACGGTTCGTCACCGCACTGTTGGGCCTGAGCACGAATCCTTCGAGAGCAAGCAAACCCGCGTCAACACCAATCGCCACGCTCGCTGCAAGCCACTCCGCCCCAAGCACAGCGCCCACACGCGCCGACCACGTCTGCGCGGGCCAACGCTGAACCGCACGACCGTTGTGCGTCAGTTGCAGGGTGATCTCAGGGCGCACTAGCCCAACGCGACGAACAGCGTCCAGACAATGCGCGTATTCCGTGGCCTCTGATTTCAAAAAACGTCGTCGCGCTGGCGTGTTGAAAAACAATTCCGCCACAGTGACCGTCGTACCGTTTCGCGCGCTGGCAGGCTCCGGCAAACCAATCTCGCCACCCTCTACCTTTAAGCGAAAAGCGTTTGCCGCACCGGCCGTACGACTCGTCAAGGAAAGTCGCGCAACGGAGGCAATCGATGCCAGCGCCTCGCCGCGAAAGCCAAAACTGGCAACTGCTTCAAGATCATCCAGCGAACTGATTTTCGATGTCGCATGTCGCGCAATCGCCAGCGGCAATTCGGCAACTGATATACCGCAACCGTCATCAGTCACCTGCATGAGCACGGTACCGCCTCCAGCAAGTTCGACATCAATCGCGCACGCACCACCGTCAACGGCGTTCTCCAGCAACTCTTTGAGTGCGGCGGCAGGTCGCTCAATTACCTCCCCAGCCGCAATCTGATTCACCAGATGGTCGGGCAGACTTCGAATTTGTCTCAAAGCGGCGACAGCCCCGTTTTGTGCGGGTTGCAGCGTGGGCAGTGCTGGTTTATCTGGCACAATCGCGGGCGTTAAGACAGAGCCCCCCGGTGCGGGTGGCATATCGCCCGAAGAGGCGGATTCAAAAGGAGCGCGTGGGTTCACGCAAATGATTGTATGCGGCTGATTTTTACGAGACTTCCGATTTCGCTGGCGTCAACACTCGCGTTGACTTTCGTCGCTGCGTCGCCAGTTCTAGCCCAGCGCGACACACCCATGCATGGCAATGGGCATGCGATGCTCGTGCCGCCTGCTATGAAGACCGAAGGCGTGCCACCGATTAGCCTTATGTTGGCCACAGAAATCGCCCCCTACGGCGAATTCGCGCCGACCCGATTCATCGGCTGGCATCCTGTTGAGCAGACCATGCTAGTCGTGCGCCGTGCGGGCAATACGAACCAGCTTTTCCTTCTGACCGACCCGATGGGCAAGCCGCAACAATTAACCAAGGGGCGCGAGCCCGTGCGTGCGGCCGCTTTCGAACCCAAGCGCGGCGAATACATTTTGTTTGCGCGCGACATCGGCGGCGACGAAGCGACGCAGATTTACCGACTCGACCCAAAGACATTGCACGAAACGCAGATCACCGCTGCGGGTGAATTGCACTCATTGGGCCCGTGGAACTTTGCGCAGGACAAGGTGATTGTCATGGCGCGCGCACTTGACCGCTCAGGCAAGCGCGAGCAGGCCAATGTCGACGTGTATGCCATTGATCCACTGCAACCCGAGGCACGATTCAAGCTAATCAGTTTGCCGGGCGCTGGCTGGCGCATCGTGCGCTGGTTGGATCGCGAAAATCGGTTGATAGCAAGCGAATACCTATCATCTACGAGCAGCAAACTTTGGTCGCTTGATCTCGCCACAGGCAAGCGCACCGACATCGGGGTTGGCGAGGCCGATGTCGAAAATAATGTGGGCGACCGCTGGCTATATCGTAAAAAGTTCGACGGTGATTTCGGCAAACTGTCGCGGGTTGACCTCAAAAGTGGTGATCGCCAGTGGGTGACCAAAGATGTCGAAAACGATGTCGATAGCTGGTCTATCGCGCGAACGGGCAAGCGCATCGCAGTGCTCGCGAACGCGTCTGGCCGCGCCGAACTCAAACTCTATGACGCTGATCTAAAACCCTTACCGGTGCCGGCGCTGCCTCCCGGTTTGATCTCCTCGGCAAACTGGCACCGGAACGGTCGCGATCTGGCATTGGCCATTGAGTCCGCCGACTCACCAGGTGAAGTGTTCTCTCTGGATGTCGAAACCGGAAACGTCGCACGCTGGACGCAGCATGCGCCTGTTAGCGGCGTGAAGCGGCCCTTCTCGGAAGCAGAACCGATCACATGGAAGAGCTTCGACGGGATGGTCATCTCGGGCTTTATCCACCGTCCCTCCAGCAAAGAATTTCCGGGTAAGCGCCCCGTCATCATTTCGATTCATGGCGGGCCGGAGGTTCAGGCTCGTCCGGGGTTTCGAGGTCGCAGCAATTACTGGATCAACGAGCGCGGCTACGCAATGATTTACCCGAACGTGCGCGGCTCATCCGGCTTTGGCAGACGCTTTCTGGAAGCCGATAACGCCAGAAAACGCGAAGACTCAGTGAAGGACATCGGCGCTTTGCTCAACTGGGTGCAGACCCAAGCCGACCTCGATACCAGCCGGGTCGCCGTGATGGGCGGCAGCTACGGCGGCTACATGGTGCTGGCTACTTCGATGATGTACGGCAACCGGTTAGCCGCCGCATCAAACTCAGTGGGCATCTCGCATTTCGTGAGCTTTCTGGAGAACACTGAAACCTACCGCCGCGATCTTCGACGCAGCGAGTACGGCGACGAGCGCGATCCGGACATGCGCAGGTTTTTGGAGGACATTTCACCATTGACTCACGCCGACAAAATTCGTCTACCGCTCATGGTGAGTCACGGCAAGAACGATCCGCGCGTGCCCTACACGGAGGCCGAACAAATCGTGAAGAAAGTGCGCGCTAACGGTTCGCCTGTCTGGTACTTACTGGCGGAGGACGAAGGTCATGGGTTTGCAAAAAAAGCGAATGCTGATTTTCAGTTTGCGGCTATGACGGCGTTCTACGACAAGTACCTGCACAAGAAAACGCCTTGATCGGCGCGAGACTGGGATGCCTATTTCCCCTGCCGCAGGCGGAAGACGGGTCGTAGGCACCCAAGCGAAACCGTTGAGGGCGCCAATCCGTTCACGAACCTTCGGTCGACGACAGGCTTGATGCGGCTTAATTGCCGCCAAATGCGCGAAGCACTATAAAACAGCAGCTTTTCGCTGAAAGCCCGTTTTCATGGGGGCTAAAGGGTCATTTGCATGATAGTTGATATTTGTCATATTTCGCCTTTAGCCCCTGATCAGTCGTACTTATGGAAAAAAGTTGTTGCCATTGGATGCCGGCGTCATGACCGGTAAAATGGAGTGATGAACAAGCTATTAGACGTCACTGAATACATGCATCTGGTGGGGCGCTCTGCGCGCGCTGCCTCCCGCGTCATTGCACGCGCCACAACCGCCAGCAAAAACGAAGCCCTGCTGGCCATCGCCGACATACTTGTCAAACGCGAAGCGCACATCCTGGACGAAAACGTCGAAGATGTTCGCGACGCCAAAAAGGCCGACCTTGCCGCTCCGCTGATTGATCGGCTCACGCTCACATCAAAATCGGTGGCCGCGATGGCGGAGGGACTGCGTCAGGTCGCGCAACTGCCCGACCTCGTCGGCGAAGTCACCCATTTGCGCACTCGCCCATCCGGCATTCAGGTCGGCAAAATGCGCGTGCCACTCGGCGTCATCGGCATCATTTACGAATCGCGCCCAAACGTGACGGTGGACGCCGCTGGCCTGTGCCTCAAGAGTGGCAACGCCGTCATTTTGCGTGGCGGTTCGGAAGCGACACGCTCCAATCAGGCGATTGCCGGATGCATCGCAGCGGGCCTCAAAGCTGCGAAATTACCCGAGCACATCGTCCAAGTTATTGAGACTACTGATCGCGCTATCGTCGGCCAGATGATCACGTTGCCGGAATACATCGACGTCATCATTCCACGCGGCGGCAAGAGCCTGATCGAGCACATTGTTGCCGAATCCAAAGTCCCCGTGATCAAGCATCTAGATGGCAACTGTCACGTCTATGTTGACGAATTCGCGGACATGGACAAGGCTGTGCGCGTCTGCGATAACGCGAAGACGCGACGCTACGGCGTTTGTGGGGCGATGGAGTCGCTGCTGGTTCACGAAGCGCGGATGCATGACGTGCTGCCGCGCATCGCCCAAATCTTCGCCGATAAAGGCGTTGAGATGCGAGGGTGCGAGCGCGCCCGCGCCGTGCTCGCTGAATTCGAAGTATTGCCCGCGACGGACGAAGACTGGTCAACGGAATATCTCGCCGCGATCGTGTCGATCAAAATCGTCTCGAATCTGGACGAAGCCATCGACCACATCGAACAGCATGGTTCACATCACACCGATTCGATCGTGAGCGAACACTGGAGCCACGCACAGCGCTTCCTGCGCGAAGTCGATTCGGCGAGCGTCATGGTCAATGCGAGCACGCAGTTTGCCGACGGATTCGAGTACGGTCTCGGTGCCGAAATCGGCATTTCTACCGACAAGTTACATGCGCGTGGGCCGGTTGGGCTGGAGGGTTTGACTTCGCAGAAATACGTGGTGCTGGGGGATGGTAGTGTTCGCGTTTGATTTTCAAAACGATTGGTTCAAGAACACGATGGAGCTCTATGCTTAGATGGCTTGATTTAACCCCTTGCACTGCGCGTTGCCGTGTATGTGGCTTTCAGGGTGAAATGACGCATTGGGTCGCCGCCGAACACGCCACGCTCGCCGACCACGAAGTCCAGTTTGCGAAGTGCGGTGAATGCGAAAGCATCACAACACTTGAAGCGATCATTGATTTCGATCAAATCGATGAGGGCGACATCGATATTTTTCTGCGCCAATATGTAGAAAGCACTGCCGGGCCGTGGGAAATGTTTTGGCCTATCGCCAGCCTT